>JAYTIW010000020.1:0-5278 GCA_043731575.1 Minisyncoccota bacterium
GGTTTCATCGTAAACAGAATTTTGATGCCGATGATTAACGAAGCGGTCTATACACTCCATGAAGGCATTGCAACCGTCGACAGTATTGATCAGGCTAAAGCACACTGCCTAGAAGGAGCATTTCTTGCCTGTTCCGCACTCATCTTACAAAAAATAAAACCACTCATACTAAGTCTCAAAGTAACTAAAAACGATTACGACCACGTCATCACGATATACAAAGAAAATGGATACTTCGGTGCGATTAGTAAAACTAATCATGCGGTGTTAGGATTTCGTGACCCGGTATACAAAACTATTCGTGAGCTTGTACTATCGTATTTTAATGAATACTTCTTAATAAAAAATGGTGAGAAGACTCTTCGAGGATACTCACGACTCATCAACCTTAATGGTTTTGGAACATTGTGGATAGATTCTTCTTTAGATCTTTTTTCTATTGCAGAAGCTATCTCTGATGCACAACACACTACGCTCATTCCACGAGGAAATGAAAAATTTATAAGAAGAGCAACTTCTCTTGAATGCTTATCTGCCTCAATATCACAAGATGGTGTGAGGTAGTTAGAGTTTTACTTCTACGAGAGTTCTTTCTTTTCCTTCTACGACATAGAACTTCATTCGTCCGACAATACGTTTATCATCGACTTTTACAGTCACCCGCCATAGACCTGTTGTTACATACTCTTTATGAGAATATGACCTGTAACCATTTTCTCTTCCCCCTGCTAAAGTGAAAGATATTGTTGTTTTTTCCTGCCACCTTTTAGTTTTTGTATCATAGTATTCCCAAACGTGACTAAGTGGAGCCGATAGATCCGCAGGAGCTCCAACTGCACTAAAAAAATAAACACCATTATCTGAAGGTAGCAGGTGATAGACTGGTGTTCTTAGTGCAAGAAATGCCCGCGTATCATTTTCTTTAACTCCTTTAAATAAACCTCCTTCACTTCTTGTCACATTATGATACACCCCTGCTTCTGTAAGTGATAGCGGTACTGCTGGAATAACATTTAAGAAATAAAGCATTCCAATAAACATCGGCACCCCAAATGCTAATGCGTACGATCTTGAGACTTCTTCTTTAGCTGATTCAGATGTAAAAGAAAGGCAGTACGCAAATAAAAGAGACATTCCAATTGCAATACTTGTACTTATAAGAAATGTCACATCATTTTGCACTTTAAGAAGCACAGGCACATTAAACACAATAAAGAAAAAGAGCGCTATCAAAAAAACCCCAACATCAAGTGTGAGTCTGAAGTGGTGCGATGAAACAAGCTCATTAGCCAGAACACAAAGAAGGAGAAGGAGAAGGAGTGGCCACGATACTGAAAATATAGCACTCCTTATGGCGTACACACAAACAAACGAGAGTGCTGATCCCGAGAAGTATGCAATTGAAAATGTTAGGAAAGAAAAAACTTTACGCTCCCGTACTGTTGCAGTATTCCTAGAAACCACCCACTCTCTGCCTGCAATAGAAACAGCGATAATACTTAAGTAGAGCAGCCCAATCCAAATAGTGGCCACGTGCCCCGCCTCTGGCAATATAATAAGATCAAAAATAAAACCCCCTATAAAAAGGAGTGAACTCGTGTGCTTGACACCTTCTTTCATTAACCGTGAGAATCTTTGCATGCTCTTAGTGTATCAGAAAATATTTTAGTACTTACACATATACAACTTTTCGTAAATAGACTTACTCTACATGTTATCCAAATACACAATCCCTACTTTCTATTTTTTATAGAAGCCTTAATAAAAGCAGTGAAAAGAGGATGTGGAGAAAGAGGCCGTGCTAAAAACTCAGGATGAAACTGTGTTCCTAAGAAAAAAGGATGCTTACTTTTTGGCAGTTCTACTATCTCCATAAGTTGACTATCAGGTGACATTCCTGAAAATAAAAGGCCTTTTTTTGTCAATTGCTCTATATAATTAGTATTCACTTCAAAACGATGTCTATGTCGTTCGTTAACTGTGTAGGTGTCTTTATGTGCTACTCCCCACTTACTTGCAGAATATGCCTCGTATGCAATAGTTTTTGGTTTAAGAACACACGGATATGATCCCAATCGCATTGAACCACCATACAAAGCTTTTTGCATAAGACGTTTCTGATCTTCCATAATATCAATTACTTTATGCGGTGCATTTTTGTTAATCTCTGTCGTATGTGCACCAGTAAGTCCTGCTACATTTCGTGCATACTCGATTACAAGAAGCTGCATACCGTAACAAAGTCCAAAATAAGGCACTTTCTTAACACGTGCATAGTTAATCACCGCAACCTTGCCTTCTATTCCACTCTCACCAAAACCTCCAGGAACCAAAATACCATCCACATCTCCTAAGTATTTCTTACACATTGAATCTACATGTTTTTTTGTACCCTCAAATAACTTTGCATTAAGCCAAATAAGTTTCGGCTTCCTTCCCTCTTTATAAGAGGAGAATTTTAATGCCTCTATCACCGAAACATACGCATCTGATAACACAAAATCTCCAGTCTCAAAATATTTACCAACAACAGCAATACATACTTCCTTTTTAGCATCTTTAGTTGTTGTAACAAAACTTTTCCACTCACGTAAGTCAGAGGTACGGGGTTTAAGAAATAAAATCTTCTCAAGCATTGAAGCGAAATTATCTCGCTCAAAATTTTCTGGTACATCATAAATACTTTCAATGTCTGGCGCTGAAATAATACGTGCTGCCGGTACATTACACGAGATAGCTATCTTTTCTTTTCGTTTTGCATCAAGGACTACATGACTACGGGCAACAATAAAATCAGGGTTAATACCATATGAATTAAGTTGTCTTACCGCATTTTGTGTTGGTTTAGATTTCATTTCACCTAGCGTTGAAGGTATCGGTAGAAACGATACCATAATGACCGCAACATCTTCTGGATTCTCCAACTTAAGCACTCGCGCTGCCTCAATAAACATAATATTCTGATAATCCCCTACCGTTCCTCCAATTTCAATAATTGAAATATCAGATTTACTTTTGATACCCCCTTCTTTAATTCGGTAGATAATCTCATCTCTAATATGTGGAATAGCTTCGACACATTTACCTTGATATCCAAGACCTCTCTCTCGCTCAATTACTTTGTGATACACCATGCCCGATGTCATGTAATTCGCTTCGTCTAAGTCACGATTAAGAAATCGCTCGTAGTTCCCCATATCTTGATCTGTCTCAAGACCGCTATCTAAAACAAAAACCTCACCGTGTTCGGTGGGGTTCATAGTGCCTGCGTCGACGTTTAAGTAAGGGTCAGCTTTTGCGATTGATACACGATAACCTTTTGCTTTAAAGAGAGTCCCTAAAGATGAAGTGGTTATCCCCTTTCCAACTCCTGACATCACGCCTCCCATAACAAAAATATACTTATGATGTTTCATATCACATTATCATACCTTTTTTACTAACAAGTACAAGTGGACAGAGGTATTTGGCAAAACTCCTCAAAAAATACGCCTATTGTTGAGACCTTGCACAGCCTGTTGAGGCGAGTAGAGCAAAAAATCAGCAGACGAATCAGTAGTTTCGGGCTTGACCCTTTTATGCGTGTCTCTACAAGATAATGGTTGAGCGTATAGTTTTGTAATTAAAAGTTCACCAAAATTCACCATGGTATACTAGAACCCATCTACTACTTTTTTAGCTATTTTATGGAACGAAAAGCCCTCACAATACTCTTTTTGACACTTGTTCTTGATATGATTGGTATCGGCATGATGATACCCATCATCCCGATCATTTTTACTGATCCGACTTCGCCTTCGTTTCTTCTTGAAGGTGTTACTCAAAAATATTGGTACTTTTTAGCAGGTCTCACTATTGCCTTGTTTGGTATTGTGCAATTCTTTGCTGCACCAATTTTAGGAGAACTTTCTGATATTCATGGGAGAAAGAAATTATTATTACTTGGAGTAAGTGTCCTTGCTTTATCCCAAGGTATTTTTGCTTTTGGTATCATCGCAGGATCCTTAATCCTCGTCCTTGTAAGCAGACTCATTGGAGGTATTGCTTCTGCAAACTTTAGTATTGCTCAAGCTTCTATTGCTGATATTTCAACTAAAGAAAATAGAGCTAAAAACTTTGGTCTTATTGGGGCAGCTTTTGGAATAGGGTTTGTGGTAGGACCTGCACTTGGTGGATATTTGGCACATTTCTTTGATTCAGCTGCCGCTCCATTTTTGGTTGCGGGAATTCTAGGACTTATCAATATGATCTCAGTGTATTTCTTCTTACCGGAAACAAACACTCTCCGTAGAGAAGCCTCAAAGAAAATTACATTCCTTAAAGCATTTTCTAACATTAAGACTGCTTTTACTGATACGCAATGTTCCCATATCTATAAAGCAAATTTTTTTTATTTCTCAGGGTTTGCATTTTTTACATCATTTTCAGGATTATACCTCGTAGAACGATATAACGTAGGTGAAGCACAGCTTGGTAACTATTTCGCTGCAATTGGTATTTGGATTATTCTTACGCAGATGGTGATACTTCGTATTGTAAGTAAAAGAAAGACACCGCTCCAAGTACTACGTGTAAGTATGATATTAGTCGCAGTAGCCTCATCCCTCACTCCTTTTATGTCGACACTATTTTTACAGTATGTCTTACTTCCTTTTGTGGCAATTCCTCAAGGGCTTTCAATGGCTAACCTTACAGCTCTCCTTAGCTCATCTGTACCCAAAGAAAAACAAGGGGTTGCCCTTGGTATCAATGGATCACTTTCTGCCCTTTCACAAGGAATTACACCCCTACTCGGTGGTGTAATTGCAGGGTTATTTGGAATTAGTATGCCTTTTATTATTGGAGGAGTATGTATTTTTTATGCCTGGTACGGTGTTTTACAATTCAAAATGAAATAAAATAGAAAGTTATACTGTGTAATAAAGATGTGAACAGAACTAAATACATTATCGGAGGGATTATTATTGTACTGTTACTCGGTGTAAGTTTTTGGGGATACTCTATATTTAATACCTATACCCTCAAAGAATACGTAGTGGACACTCCGACAGGTTCATTTACTATAAATACAACTACAGGCATGGAACAACTACTACTTCCACTTCATCTTCTCATCCTTGCTTTCATAGCATGGAATGTTATTTGTGCTGACCACCTTGGCTTTAGATGGATACAAGGTAAAATGAACCTCCCCGGAGCAGAGCTCTTCCCTCACAGCTCCGCTTTGTATCGGCGGGGTATCTAGGTGCTCCGCACTAGATTATGTTTGGAAACCAAA
>JAYTIW010000021.1:0-2064 GCA_043731575.1 Minisyncoccota bacterium
GCCGCAAAGAAGACAGCAAAGCGTGCTTAATCGCAAACTTGCAATTGTTCTTTCAGAAAAGAAGCATCACTCCCATGATGCTTCTTTTCTATTTAACAACTGGTGTTGGGGCTATATATTTTGTAAACCCTTCTCAAGACTTTAGTTTGAAAACCGCCACGGACGATTAGTAAATCGTGTCGGGAGACTCGGGTAGGCGAGTGAGAGTAAATTTTCTAGCAAGAAAATTACATGGGTTTTAAAACTAAAATCTTACTATTAAAATTACTTAAATCAAGTAACACTAAAAAGTAATTTTCTAAATAGTGTCTTATGAGAGGTATACATTTTATATCAAAATAACCATTTTATGCTATAATTACCCAACTATGTCTTTTATTACCAAGGGTTTGAACGCTATTTTCCCTGACGAGTCTAAAAAAACTATAAAATCACTTGCTTTTTTAGTGGACAAGGTGTTCTCACATGAGGATGCATTAAAAGCTCTTTCTGATAAGGATCTTAAAGTACAGAGTCTCGCACTTAAAGCGCGTGTGATGAGTGATCTTGACGGTCTTAGAGGAGACGCTCTTGTACAAAAAGAAAAGAAAGTCCTCGAAGAGGTACTACCTGAAGCATTCGCACTTGTTCGTGAAGGTGCTCGTCGCACACTTCACATGATGCATTATCGTGTACAGGTTGTCGGAGGAATTCTTCTTCATCGTGGCCACATCGCCGAAATGCGAACAGGAGAAGGGAAGACGCTCGTTGCAACTCTTCCTGCGTATTTAAATGCGCTCACTGGGCGTGGTGTACATATTGTTACTGTGAATGATTATCTGTCACGTCGTGATGCTGTGTGGATGGGGCAAGTCTATGATGCACTTGGGCTTTCTATTTCAGTGATTAATCACCAGTCATCGTTTATGTATGATGCAACTCACAAGGAAGAAGTTGCGGCTGTAGAAGGTGAAGTTGGTTCGTATAAAATTGTATATGAGTATCTTAATCCATGTAATCGCCAGGAGGCATATAAAGCAGACATTACCTACGGAACAAATAACGAATTTGGATTTGATTATCTACGAGATAATATTGGCTATAATAAAGAAGCTATTACTCAGCATACGCATCACTATGCAATTGTAGATGAAATTGACTCTATTTTAATTGACGAAGCTCGTACACCACTTATTATTTCTGCACCAGCAGCGGAGTCAAGTGACATGTATATGAAGTTCACGCAGATTGCATCTTCTCTTATAGAAGGTGAGGATTATACTGTGGACGAGAAGCAACGCGCGATCTCACTTTCTGAAGCGGGTATTACGAAAGCAGAAACATCTCTAGGTATTTCTAACATCTACTCAGTAGAGAGTATGAAGTATGTACATCATTTAGAGACTGCCGTAAAAGCAAAAGCACTTTTCCTTCGTGAGCGTGAGTATGTGGTAAAAGATGGAGAAGTTATCATTGTTGATGAATTTACAGGGCGCATGCAGCCAGGGAGACGTTGGTCAGACGGTATCCATCAAGCCGTAGAATCCAAAGAAGGGGTTAAGATCGAGCAAGAGAGTCGCACACTTGCGTCCATCACCTTCCAGAATTACTTTAGATTCTATGAGAAGCTTGCCGGAATGACAGGAACAGCGGAGACTTCCAAAGAAGAGTTCTATAAAGTGTACGGTCTTGTGGTTACTCCTATTCCAACACATAATCCAATCAATCGTAAAGATCATAGTGATTTTATTTTTCAATCAGAAAAAGGAAAGTGGCAAGCGTTGTCCAAAAAAGTAAAAGAACTTCATACTAAAGGTCAACCAGTTTTGATTGGTACTATTTCTATTGAGAAGAATGAAGCTATTTCTAAATACCTTGAACGAGAAGGTGTCCCTCATGCTGTTCTTAATGCCAAGAATCACGAGAGAGAAGGGGAGATTATTGCTGATGCTGGTAAAAAAAGTGCGGTGACTATCGCAACCAACATGGCAGGTCGTGGAGTGGATATTAAACTTGGTGGCCCACAAGCAACTGGCTCTGAGCGTGAAGATGTGCTTAGTTATGGAGGTCTTTTTGTGATAGGAA
>JAYTIW010000022.1:0-5155 GCA_043731575.1 Minisyncoccota bacterium
ATGCACACACAATGAGCCTCTTCCGAAAGAAACGAAGATGGAAAATGGCACACTCTACTACCGTACTAGGCCAGAATGCTATCCATTGGCTATTTTTTCTCCTTTTCAACGAGGAGAACTCCCACTGACAGAAGGTGGCGCGCGTCCACAGGCAAGCTCAGTAAACGAATTGGTGAGTGGTTGGGGTAAACTTTAACTATCCCCAACATCACAAGGGCGCTCTACTACAATAGTGCGTTCTTTTTATTTGCACGTAGCACTCCTGTGGAGAACTCATCTCGAATTCCAATTTCGCTCATTATTGACTTTATGCATGACTAATGGTATCTTATGTTTATAAGAGGTTCTTTGTTGAATTCACACGAAAGAAAAGAGGTCTAAAATGGAACTCACTAAATACTGGAATTTAGTAGTGATTTTGCTGATAAGTTTAAGTCTGGTCGGCCTTTACTACTACCATAAAAAAAATTGGAGATACTACCCTTTCAGGGACTGGAAATATTTCGATAGTCTTAGTGCTGTAGGACCTATAGCAGCTGAGGTAATGAAAAAGTACAAGCAGATGTCTCCCATTTTAAAAAAAGGAACCAGACTTTCTTTTTCTTTGTTAAATTTACGAGAGTGGCAGTTTCTTCTCCTTATTTTAAGAGGGCTTCAAAAAAAGTCCAACGCTAGTAAAAAAGCAGAAGCTGAGTACAAATGTTTCCAAAAGGTTATTCACTGTGCGTTACTCAACAGTATCGAATTATCTTGGAAATCTAACAAACATCAGTTCCTGTTTCTTTTCCCACCCGTTTGGAAGTTGTGTGGTCAGTTATTTCCAGAGGAAATGGTTCTGGAACTCCTTGAAAAAGAGACTTCTTGCCTCATTAGTTTTGCAAAAAAAGATGTAGCTCAAGCGAGTGCGCAAATATTTCTTTCGTTTTACGATCATCAGCCACTAAACAACCCGGACGGAAGTGTCTTAGAAACACACAAACCACAAATGGAAAAGCTTAGAAAACTATTCCCTGCAAAGATTTCTTCTATGAGGACTTCTGTTGAAGTTACTTTAATAATCAAAGACCAGTCTAATGTGATTAGTTTTGCGCCAAATCAAAAAAAAGAGAGACCTCTCTTCAAAGCAAGTCACCATTTTGGTTTTTGACTCCAAAAAAGCCTCCGCACGCGGAGGCTTTTTAATGTAAGGTTAATCAGTTTTGTTTTTTCCTTTCTTTAAAACTTTTTTAAGATACTGACCTGTGTAACTGTTTGGATTCGTAGCAACTTGTTCTGGTGTACCTGTGGCAACAACTTTTCCTCCACCAACACCACCCTCTGGCCCAATATCGATAACATGATCCGCACACTTTATAATGTCAAGATTATGCTCAATGAGAACAATCGTGTTACCTTTATCCACCAGACGGTTAAGAATTTCTATAAGCTTTGCAATATCTTCATAGTGAAGTCCAATAGATGGTTCGTCGAGAAGGTAAATCGTCTTCTCGACATGTGGACGATATAACTCAGAAGAAATCTTTACACGCTGTGCCTCTCCACCAGAAAGTGTTGTTGCTGACTGTCCTAGCTCAAGATATGATAAACCTACATCATTAAGCGTCTTAATACGATCATGAATCGCAGGAATGTCGTAAAAGAATGTGAGAGCTTCTTCAACTGTCATTTTCAAAATATCATAGATACTCTTTCCTTTCCATTTCACTTCAAGAGTTTCTTTCATGAAGCGCTTCCCGAGACACACGTCACATTCTACATACACTGTTGGAAGGAAGTGCATTTCAACTGCTATCTCGCCATTCCCTTGACAAGCCTCACAACGACCGCCTTTTACGTTAAAAGAAAATCGTGAAGCCTTCCACCCTCTTACTCGTGCTTCCTCACTCTCAGCAAAAAGATCTCTAATATGAGTCCATGATCCGGTGTAAGTCGCAGGATTAGAGCGTGGCGTACGCCCAATTGCACCTTGATCAATCATCACCACTCGCGATACATATTCGGTACCAGAAAATGTCTCACAGTTAAAAATCTTCACAGTTCTGTGTCGTCGCTCAAGACGTGCTTGTAAATTCTTATACAAAATCTCATACATAAAAGAACTTTTCCCTGACCCTGAGACTCCTGTAATCACGTTCATTTTTCCAAGTGGAACATTCGCAGACAGGTTTTTGATATTAAAAATAGTTCCACCAGTCACACGAATAGTCCCCTTGTCAGTCTGACGACGTAGTGGTACCGGAATTGATTTTTCCCCACGTAAATATGCCAGCGTTAAACTTCCTGATTTATTTTTTGGAGCAGTCAATAGTTCGTCAAGATATCCCGACACAACAACTTCTCCTCCATGGATTCCTGCGAGCGGTCCAATGTCAACAAGAAAATCTGATGCGTAAATAGTATCTTCATCATGCTCGACGATAATAATAGTATTCCCAATATCCCTAAGGTGTGTAAGTGTCTTAATGAGGCGTTCATTATCCCGTTGGTGAAGACCAATAGTTGGTTCATCCAGTACATAGAGTGCCCCAACTAATTGACTTCCAAGTTGTGAGGCGAGTCTGATACGCTGAGCTTCTCCACCTGAAAGTGTGTCTGCTTTACGATTAAGTGCGAGGTAGTTGAGTCCCACGTTAAGCATAAAAGAAAGGCGAGATTGAATCTCTTTTATTACAACAGAAGCAATCTCTTGTTCTTTTGGAGAAAGAGGAATGTTAGCGAAGTACTCTTGTGCATCAGCAATTGAAAGTCCTACGATGTCCACGATATTTATTTTCGATGTGTCATCAAGATACACGTGAAGCGCCTCAGGACGAAGACGCTTACCATGACAGTCATCGCACTCATCGAGTCCACCAAAATATTTTGTCCCAAGTCCGTTACAGGTAGGGCATGCACCGTACGGTGAGTTGAAAGAAAATAATCTCGGCTCTATTTCTGGAAACGAAAACCCACACGAAGCACATGAGAACTTGTTACTCATAATAGTCTTCTCACCAAGGATCTCTACTTCAAGGAGTCCATGAGACTCTTCAAGGGCTCGTTCTATTGCTTCTGAAAGTCGAGTGAGCGCATCTTTCTCTGTCTGCTTGGTACGAAGCTCATCTAATGCGATAGAATCCACCACAACAGAAATTTCATGCTTTTTATTTTTTGATAATACAATCTGCTCACGAAGGCTCTTACGCTCTCCATCAATGACTGCTTCTGTATACCCGCGTCCAAGCATGTCGTATAGCATTTGATAATATTCCCCTTTACGTCCACGCACAAGAGGAGACATAATGTGAATTTCAGCATGAGAAAATTCTACCCCCATCATTTCTGTTTTTATTTTTTTGTAATCGACACCTTTTACTTTTTCTAAAATAAAACGCAAGATTTCCTCGTTCGTCAATTTTTGTATCTTAGAACCACACTCAATACAATACGGCTTACCCACGCGTGCGTAGAGCACTCGAAGATAATCATAGATCTCAGTGATAGTCGCCACCGTTGAACGTGGGTTACGCCCAGCAGACTTCTGGTCAATAGATATCGCGGGAGAAAGACCGATAATCTCATCGACATCCGGCTTCTGTAGTTGTGTGAGGAATTGCCTGGCATACGCAGAGAGTGACTCCACATAACGACGCTGCCCTTCCGCGAAGATTGTATCGAAAGCAAGAGAACTCTTCCCGCTCCCTGACAAGCCAGTGAATACGATCATCTTATGACGTGGCATCTCCACCGTAATGTTCTTAAGGTTGTGAGTTCGCGCACCTTTAACGATGATGCTCTGGAGGTGGTCAATCTTTTTCATAGGGGTTAGTCACTAGGGTGTAGGGTTTAGTAAATAGAAGACTCACACTAAAACAAGTCAATTTACGGATTATATCACAATTGACAATCTTTTTCAAAAACTGTAGAGTTTACTTTAAGATACCGTTCCACAATTTTTTAACTATGGAGTTACGTTATGTTTGCCAAGAAAATTTTTAAACCTTTTCTTTTTGTACTTTATTTCATTCTTCTGATACCAGAGTTACTAAAACAAGGAAGACCTCGTGAACCTCTTAGTGCAGACCAACTTGAGGAAGACGAGCGAAAACGACAACCAAAAACAAAACCAACCAAACCGACAGTTAAATAGATCATGTTTAACAAAAGCTCCTCAAATATTCTTTGCGGAGCTTTTATTTTATACTGCACCACATAGACTAGAATCCATCTTTAATTAAACACCGAAAGATAAGGGAAGATTTTTAAGGAAAAGTTTTATTTATGGCAAAGCCATGAATCTACTGATTTAGGAGGAAGTCGTACTAATGTACGGCGACTGATGAAACTTTTCATGTTTTTACTAAAAATATACCTCTTAGATGAGGTGTAGATATTTTCTCTTTGAGAAAATATCTTGTATTCCTTTAGTTTAATTTGAGGTTGGTTCTAAGCATTCATTAATTTTTTATACACTTGAACGAGGGCTCTTGTGTCTGCGAGTGCAGTGTGAGCCTTACTGTATCTACTTTTAGTAGTTCACACAACGCTCTAAGTGAGAACTTATCCGCCTGAGGTGCATCATAGAGACGGGCGAAGGCCATAGAAATAGTGTCTAGTTTTGCATAATGCATACGACTATCCACTCCTGTTTCTTCAAAAGCTTTCTGCACAAATGCGTAATCAAAAACAAGGTTATGTGACACGAAGCTACAGCTTTCTGTTTTCTTGGCAAATTCTTCCATCGCTTTTTTTCTGTCAATTGCAAACATCCAATCTACTTCGTTATAACCATTCACGCGAAGGGCAGCCTCTTCTGCGCGCTCCATGTATTGTGGTTTTATTTTCCATTCACACTCTTCAATGATCTCAAGAGACGGGCCTTTACCTGCGCGTTGTACTTGGCGAACGATAATCACCGCAAGTTCGATGATCTCGTGTTTATCTGGGTCAGTACCAGTAGTTTCAGTATCAACAAAAGCGAGATTGTGGATTTTCATAGGTGATTATTAGTAACTAGTTATTAGTAATTGGTAGCTACACACGATGCATACCAGAATATCACAACTAATTACTAATAACTAGAACCCACCTCAAATTAAACACCGAAAGATAAGGGAAGATTTTTAAGGAAAAGTTTTATTTATGGCAAAGCCATGAATCTACTGATTCAGGAGGA
>JAYTIW010000023.1:0-5146 GCA_043731575.1 Minisyncoccota bacterium
CTTTGCAACTTTCTTTACCGCTTTCTTTTTTGCTGCCATAAAATTTATTTTTATTATACAAATCCGAGAGTGCTTGTAATGTTTTGATCGCGACCACGACCATTACTCTCTTATCTATAAGTATGTCACTCATATACATACACACAATAGTGAATGATAAAAAATATGTGGATAACTTTTATTTTTATTTTTTGTGTATATGCGAATGCGAAGAACTTGCATAAGTAGACTGTAGCTTGTAGACTTTAGACTGTAGCTTGGATACGAAAAGCGGCCCCTTCGGGACCGCTTTTTACTTTTTCCTTATTACTTTCCACTTTCTACTGTTGGCTTCACTTGTGCGTTATAGCTATGTTCTTTTGCAAGGCAATTACATCCATACGGCGCAATATGTTCATTCACGAATTCCTCTCCATAATCATAAAGTATCTCGTCACCTTCTTGTATATTCTTAATTGCTTTAATAAATACTCGCCCTTTCTTAATCTCACTCTCGGTATTCCCTGCTTCTTCACACGCATGGTTACAGTAGCGCGCGATATTCCATCTTACTGATCCATCAATTGTTTTGTTACGGTTAATTTCAAAAAGATACTGACCTGTTGTTATTTTTTCTGCCTCCTCTTTATTCAAAATATTTCCGATGTACTCAATAATCATATCCCCTTTCTTAATATTCTCTTGTGCAAAGAGTCCAAGCCCTGCCATGCCACGCTTGACCTTTACTTGTTTGAAATGATGATCAGGAAGCTTGACCTCTACTTCTTTACCCCCTACCTTCATAAAAATCTTTTTGCCCGAGTGCTTTGCAATAGACTTACTTATTTTTTTGCTTATCTTCTTCATTGCCTCAGGCTTTACCTTCCCTCCTTTTTTTAAAATACCAGATTGTTTGTTGATTGTTTTTTCCTTCATGATAGAGAGAGCATACTATAGATAGACGCTCCCAAGCAATAGACAAGATCAGGACATACATCTTCTCTTCATTCTTCCTTCTTTACTCCTCATTCCTTGCTCTTCATTCTGTTCTAAATATGATAGGATACATAGTATGAAAAAGATTCCTGAACAGTTATTGAAACCATTTGATGCGACCTCCGTTGAGCCGTCTTTGTATGCTATGTGGGAAGAAAGCGGATACTTCAATCCAGATAATCTCCCTGGTGAAAGAAAGACCCCCTACACCATCATTCTCCCTCCGCCGAATGTGACTGGAGTGCTTCACCTTGGACATGCTTATGAGGACTCACTTCAGGATACCTTTATACGCTTTAACAGAATGAATGGGAAACGCGCACTATGGGTACCAGGGACAGACTCAGCGGCAATCGCCACACAAGCACGTGTAGAAAAAGATATCCAAAAGAAAGAAGGCTTAAGCCGTCATGATTTAGGAAGAGAGGAGCTCGTGAAAAGAGTGCAAGCCTTTGCGAAAGAAAGCGAAAGTACAATTCTCTCTCAGATCAAGAAGCTTGGAGCTTCACTTGATTGGAGTAGATATGCGTTTACGTTAGACGACAAAAGAAATTGCGCGGTTAATACTGCGTTTAAGAGGATGTATGATGCAGGACTCATCTACCAAGGACATCGTATTGTGAATTGGGACCCTAAGGGGCAAACAACCATCTCAGATGATGAAGTTGTCTATGTTGAAGAAAAATCTAAGTTCTACTATTTCAAATATGGACCATTTGTTATCGGAACCGCACGCCCTGAGACTAAGTTCGGTGATAAGTATGTCGTGATGCACCCAGATGACGCGCGTTATAAAGAATATACTCATGGGCAGAAGCTCACTGTTGAGTGGATCAACGGACCAATTGAGGCCACAATCATCAAAGATGAGTCAGTTGACCCCGAATTCGGAACTGGTGTGATGACCATTACTCCATGGCACTCTGTTGTTGACTTCGAACTCGCACAAAAGTACAAGCTCGACTATGAACAGATTATTGATACGTATGGAAAGTTGCTCCCTGTTGCCGGAGAAGAATTCAAAGGACTCAAGATCAAAGACGCACGAGAGAAGATCGTTGCTAAGCTAGAAGCAAAGGGTTTGGTAGAAAAAGTAGAAGACTATACCCATAATATCTCTACGGCAGAAAGAACTGGTGGGATTATTGAACCTCAGATAATGAAGCAATGGTTCGTAGCCGTTGACAAACCGTTTACATTTAAAGAATCTCAGATTGAAGGTATCCCGTCGGGATCACAAATAACACTCAAAGAAATGATGAGGACGGCTGTTGAGGGCGGGGCTGTTTCTATGCCGCAAGAAAATTTTAGAAAGACATACATTAATTGGATCAAGAACTTGCATGATTGGTGCATCTCAAGACAAATATGGTTTGGACATAGAATTCCTGTATGGTACAAAGATGAGGAAGTGTACTGTGGCATACAAGCCCCAGTAGAAGCTGGATGGAAGCAAGACGAAGATGTACTTGATACATGGTTCTCCTCGGCACTTTGGACATTCTCCACACTAGGCTGGCCAGAAGAAACTGTTGACTTGAAGAACTTCCACCCAACATCTTTCATGTCCCCAGCTGGTGAGATTCTTTCTCTATGGGTATCAAGAATGATCCTTATGAGCGGTTTCCATTTAGGACAGGTGCCCTTTAAGACCGTTATGTTCCACGGCGTTGTACGAGATGCTCAAGGTAGGAAGTTTAGCAAATCACTAGATAATGGAATTAACCCACTTGATATGATTGCAAAGTTCGGTACAGATGCGCTTCGTATGGGACTTATTTCTGGTACTGCTATAGGTGGTGACATCAAGTTTAGCGAAGACAGACTTAAAGCATACAAAATGTTCGCTAATAAGATATGGAATGGTACACGATTTGTGCTTGATAGGACGGCAGATTTTGAAGACACCTCGGTTTCACTTACCGAAGAAGATAGTGCTGTGTATAATGCTTGGAGAGAGGTGCACAAAGATACCACAAGTGATCTTGAGAACTACCGACTTCATCTTGCATCCCAAAAAATCTATGATTACTTTTGGAAAGTATTTTGTGATGAAATTATAGAGACGAGAAAGGTTCGTATTGACGAAAATGTAGACAAAGCGAGTGCACAACTACTTCTTTTAACACTTCTTCGTGAACAAATTATTGTTCTTCATCCGTTCATGCCATTTATCACAGAGGAAATTTGGAAATTCATAAAAAAGGATACTGATGATTTGTTGATGATAGCGAAGTGGCAGAAGATAGACTTTAGACCTTAGCCAGTAGACTGTAGCTAAAAAATAAGAAGAGCGACACCTGTGGTGTCGGTCTTCTTGTGTGTTGTTTGTATTTAGGCTACAGACTAAAGTCTACAGTCTAACAGCTGCCCACATGTGTATAACTCTTGACCTTTTAGTATAAACATAGATGTATACTATATTCATATACAACTAACCCGTTTTATTATTTATGCTTAAAGAAAAAAAATCATTTTTCGAGCGTCTTGCTGGCTCCATTAGCGTTGAGGATGAAGATGACCAAATAGACTTTACCCCTGAACAGTCCAACGATGAACCAGAGGAGGAACTTCCTATTAAACACGTTGGGAACAAAGCTACCTCATTATCGACTCAATCAGGAAGACCAAAGCATCATGTCGTTAACGAAGATACAGATGAACCTGAAATGGAAGAGGGGGAGCTTTCTGTTGATGTCTATCAAACGACGTCAGAAATTATCATTGAAGCCATGGTTGCTGGGGTGAAGCCAGAAGACCTTCATCTTTCAATTACTCGAGATATGGTTACAATTAAAGGAAGACGAGATGGAAATACTCAAGTCAATCATGACGATTACTTTTATAAAGAACTCTACTGGGGAACATTCACCAGAACAATTCTTTTGCCACACGAAGTTGAGATAGAAGAAGCAGAAGCAGTAGAGAAGCATGGACTTCTTATTATCAGATTACCAAAGGTTGATAAAGCACGACAGACAAAATTGAAAGTAAAGAGTATTTAAGAAAATACCTTTACATACTAAAAAGAAAAATGAGGTCATGAGACCTCATTTTTCTTTTTTATTGTGCTGGGACCCAGGCTCGAACTGGGGACCCTTTGCTCTTCAGGCAAATGCTCTACCAACTGAGCTATCCCAGCATACTTATATTATTTTCACCGACTCACTCTGTGCACGCTTGAACAGTCTACCAACCGGGTCGAAAGTTTGCTAACTTTCGACATCTTCGCGGCCGAGCCGTCTCGAGCTATCCCAGCATACTTATATTATTTTCACCACCGTTTTATATGAAAAAATCTTTAAATAATTTCTAAAAACTAGTCTTCTTATCCTAACATACAATAATCACAAATAAAAGATGCTCCTAATAATGCTCTTAATACAGATGCCTTTAATACTTAATTACTGACTTTTAGAACCCTCCACCCCTTGCAACATTTCTTGTAAAACTTTCATATCTGGTAATTGTGCTTTAAATGTAGAAATTTGTTCAGAGATATTACCACTGCTCCCGGTAAGCGAAGACATTAACGGCTTAATAAAGTAGTACGCTCCTCCTAGAGACGCGATAATCACCGTCCAGTAAAGTACTCGAAAAACATTAGAAACGTACTGTGTACGCCTAAGACTGCGAAGTATGCTATTATTCTCCTCAGTTATTCTAAGTACTCTATCTAGTTTTTCTTCATTCGTTAAATTTGGACTCATGATGGTAAAGTTATAGCATAGAGTATACAGTACTTTAGAATGCCTCCAAAAGAACAATGTGATAGAATCGTACTCAAGGCGCGATAATGAATTAGTAAATTCGTGCCTTGGGCTCGATGAAGATGTTTAAAGCAATTATAAGGTGTACAGCGAAAATAAATGAGCACATACCCTAAAATCAAGCCCTCGTAGTTCAATGGATAGAACAGAAGCGTCCTAAGCTTTTGATGTAGGTTCGATTCCCGCCGAGGGCACAAAATAGTAAAAGACCGAGACACCTCTCGGTCTTTTACTATTTTGTGCCCGAGGAGCAAGCAAACTGCTTTGCTTGCGTCAGGAATCGAAAGTCGGGGCTATGTTTTTCTATAGCCCCCTCAAAACAAATACCCACATTTCTTGACATTCCCCACGGTATACTTGTTAAGTGACCTACGTTGACATAATAACTAAGAACGAAGAGA
>JAYTIW010000024.1:0-12924 GCA_043731575.1 Minisyncoccota bacterium
TTAATTTCATCCATAATGCAGCATATTCTACCATACACTACTTGATCTTAGCTATCTTTATTTTTTGGTTCATAGCACAAATACAACGTAAAAAAACCGAACAAAGAGGTCACAATAAGAACAACTCCTTTAAAGGTGACCCAGTTTTCTACCGTGAACGTTCTACGAATAATTTCATTACTTCCTGCGATTACCAAAAAGTAAATAATCCAAAAATAGGTGATCCTATTCCAAGCTCGCTCTGTCATCAGAATAACTTTATCAAAAGCTAGTTCTAAAAAACGCACATTAAAACGTAAACCAAGAAGAAGAGTGAGTGCACAGGTTATATCATAGAGGCTGTCTCGCATTTGTATAAACTTAACCATACGGAAATGAAGTGTTAAAAAACCGAAAATAATTGTAATGAATGCGACATACAGTGCAAGATATGGAATACGTTTTTGAACTCGATATGTAACAATTGTTGAAATAATAGTTGCAACCATAAGAACCATTGTTGACTCATAAATACGCAAATACTTAAAGGAAGAAATAAACAACAACACTGGGCCGAACTCTAAGAGTACCGAGAAAATGAGGTGGGAGAATATTTTTTTTGAAAAAATAGGGTGTGTGTTTTTATTCATGCTATGATATAGATTATAGTACAAACGATATGAAAACAATACGAAATTTTTTTAACAACTTTTATCAGAAGATGCATCTCACTACCCCTGTAGCAATTATTCTTGCTGCACTTCTTATTTCTTTATCTCACATAACTTACGCAACAATACTTTCAAAAAAAGGAAGGTCAACGACTTTAGAAGTATTTAAAGGAAGGTCGGTTGATGCAACTGATCTTGTGACAGGAAATAAAAACAGTGACGTTGTTATCATAGAGTATTCTGACACAGAATGTCCTTTCTGTGCACAAGTTCATCCAACAATGAAAAAGTTGCAAGAAGAATATGGTTCTAAAGTTGCTTTTGCATACAGATACTTCCCGTTAACGCAGATCCATCCGAATGCATTCGACGAGGCTCGTGCAGTCTACTGTGTTGGTAAAATTTCTGGGGCAGAAAAACGTAGATCTTACATCGACGAAATGTTCACCTATAAAATAAGTAAACAAAACATGGTGCTGCCAAAAGGTGGACGAGAATCACTCGCAAAAAACATTGGGGTAGAAGGAAAAGCTTTTGACACCTGTATGCAAGGTAAGGAGTCTGGAGATGTGGTGAACGCAAGCACTCAAGATGGTATTGTTGCAGGAGTTGAAGGAACTCCAGCAACATTCGTTCTTATTAAGAATGGTGACATCTACGAAGTTGTTTCTCTTGTAGGAGGTGCTCGCCCATACGAATATTTTAAAGCAGTGATTGAGGATGCTCTAGCTAGATAACTAGAGACACGACTACCAGACAATCAGACTGTCAGACGATGCGCAAAGCGGACGTCATAGACGTCCGCTTTGTGTAGTGTGCATTTGTCGCATCGTCTGATGTCTGAATGTCTAAGATCTCTTTCTTCTTCCCTTTACAGTAAAACAATTTAGGCGTAGGATACTACTGTGGCAGCCGATATACACGGTCACACCACAAAAAAGAGCGACGCACTACATCAAAAAAGTGCATCATATTGTACATTCGAATCAGAATCGAAGGAAAATAAAATGGCAAACAAAGTAACTCCATTAAATGGAGATAACCTGGCTTGGCAAGTGGAAGCGACAGAAGTTGAGAGTCTGATCCAGCGCTTTTTTGAAAAGCTTATGAAAATGGGGAAATCGGTGATTATCAAATATTTTCCAAGGGGACAGTTCTCTGGTGAAGCAGGAACCCACCATCTTCCGGCATCTTTGCCAGAGAATGTTCATGCCAACAGTGCATGGGTTGGATTCACCCTCGGGGGTGTTTTTTACCGCACTGAGTCCATTGCTTGCAGAAAAACCTTTGTGGCATGGCTGAAGGAAATACTCGATGATACCAAAGACTTTCTTTGGCAAATTATCACCTTTGAGCCTCCAAAAAATGTCTTTTTCTACACACCAAAGTAGCTAACAGCTCTAGTTAGTAATCTGACTAGTCCGCATGAGTAACTCTCGTGCAAAAAAGCCTCTTCGGGGGCGTTTTTTTATATTGAAAATTAAAAAGCTTTACAAAGTATTTTAACCTTGTAGTATTATATATGCGATTCAATCGCGATTTCAACTTCAAAGGAAAAAAATGGCAACTATACACTGTCTCCCTTACACAAGTATGTCTTTAGGGGAATTAGCATCGACTTTGTCTGCTGCAACTGAACGAAATAGCGGACTTCGGCTTAATGTTATAAAAGAGGGAGGTGTTCAGGTAAAGCAACATCGGATGAAGACTACATCGGAATCTATTTTTATAAAAAGGATTGGAAAAAATAGCCGTTTAGCCATCTGTGCGAGCAGTCTTCAGTTTCGCCTCTGTGGAGGAAAAGATTCTGAACTATCTCTCTTTTTGTGGGCTCAACACGCAAAGATGATGCAAGAAGAATCAAAAAAAGGGAATGGAACTATTCTTTACGGACAACCAACAGTTATGTTTGACGTCTTCTAAAAATAATCCTACAACAACCTACCACCAGGAGAGACTGCTCTCCTGGTTTCTGTTTTATAGGATAACGTCCCTTTTTACTTCTTCTCCATGCTCCCCCACTCTTACCTCTTCGTATATTTTTGTGATATTCCCCTCTTCATCAATCAAAAAACTTGAGCGTGTTATACCCATATACTCACGACCCATAAACTTTTTCTTTCCCCACACACCGTAGGCTTCACACACGATTTTTGTTTCATCTGATAAAAGAGGAAATGGAAGATTGTATTTATCAGAAAATTTCTTATGACTCTTTATTGAGTCAGCACTAACTCCAAGTATAACTAATCCCCTATCTTGAAAATCCTGATATCCATCTCTAAAGTTACATGCTTCGGTAGTACACCCTGGAGTATCATCTTTCGGATAAAAATAAAGGAGAACTTTCTTTCCGAGGTATTGTTCTAATGTATGAGTAACACCATCTTGATCAAGGAGAGAAAATGATGGCGCCGGTTGGTTAAGTTTTAACATAAGAATAGTATACCATTAGCGTTAGGACGTTAGGACGTTAGGACGTTAGGAGAAAGTGTATCCAGTACATTTTTATATGCAAGGATTTCGTGCATATTTATATTTCCTAACGTCCTAACGAAGAACTTCCTAACGATTCTCCTACATACTAAGAACAACTCTTACAAAGACCATATATCTCAATCGAGTGGGTGATTGCATTCTTAAACTTTTTACTTTTTTTAAGCATCTTCTTCACTGCGTCATCTACCGAAATCCCTTCAATTTTTTCAATTGTCTCACATGCCTGACAGACAAGTTGATGAGAAGCTCTTCCTGTTTCTAATTCATAATGTGCATGCCCGTGATTAAAATCTAATCGACGTAAAAGTCTAGCTTCGTGGAGTGATGAAAGATTACGATAGACTGTAGCCTGATCTATATTGTGTTTTTTGCGAAGCACTTCTACGAGCTCGTACACCGTAGTTGGTTGTTTTACTTTTGAAACAAAAGAAAGTATAAGAAGACGGTGAGATGTAACACGAAGCCCTGCTTCTTGTAACATACCTTGTAACTCATCTTTTGTGTAGGCTGCCATATATAAACTATTCTAGCACGACACTTCACATCATGACAACTCTATTGCAAATAATTCGCATAAATTATAGACTAGAGAATATCTCTTCTATGCCAATGAGCTTCAACATATCCTTTATATTAATGATCCTGAGTGCAAGTGCTTTACCACTCCTTGCTTTTCTTGCACTTATACTACGCAGAAACCTACTTCAAGGAAAAGTTAAAATTCTCTTACTTCTTATTGGAGCAACACTTCTTGGTATAACTATAGTTGGTACTTTTAAAGAACATGGCCAAACTCTTAGCTGGAAAGATGTTATTGCAAGTTCTGGAGGAGCTCTTCTTACTCTTTTTATCCTTTCTCGTTTTTCACATGGACATAAACATACTGTTCATGAGGAAGGAGCGAAAGGGATTGTTATTAGTGAAGCATTCCATTCCCTCTTAGATGGTGCGGTAATCGGTGCCACCTATCTCGTTAACCCCCTCTTGGGTTATGCTGCAACTGTTGGAATTATTAGTCACGAGCTTCCTAAAATAATAGGAACACTTACTATTTTCCGAAGTCTTGGTCTCTCAATAAAGAAAACAATACTCTATGGTATAGTAGCCCAAATAGGATCTCCTGTTGCAGCAATGCTCGTCTACTCTCTTGGTAAGCAATTTAATGAAGCGCAGTTCCAAGCACTTGAAATTGCAAGTGTGTCATCATTGGCGGCGATTGTTTTTTGGATCATCTATCTTGAAATAAGGTTCCACATAAAGCATCCACATGATGGGCACAGCCACTAAGACAGTAGACAGTAGATCAAGCAGCTTGGCTGCGGATGTCGTAAGCCAGTAGGCGTCGACCTGTAGACAGTAGACTGTAGACTGTAGACTGTAGACTGTAGACTGTAGACTGTAGACTGTAGACTGTAGAGGAAAGTATACCCGAAGAAATACGAACACAATACAAAGAAGCGACCCCTTCGGGGTCGCTTGTGTATATAAAGCTACAGTCTACAAGCTGACGTCTACAGTCTGTTATAGAATTACTCCCCCACCGATACAAATATCTCCGTCATATACTACAAGTGATTGCCCTTTTGCTTTTGTAATATCACCCGATACTACTTTTACATGACTTTCATCAACTACCTCCACTTCTCCTAGTGGCGCACGATACCTGGCGCGAGCTTGATAAATTGCACCGAATTGTAGTTCTTTTGTCCAATTAGTTTTCTCAAGTGAAATTACTTCTCCGTGCTCTTCTTTTGGGGGTGTGCACGAGACTGTGAAAGTGTTTCTTTCTAAATCTTTAGCAACAATGAAATAAGGTGCATCATCTACTGTCTTTTTTGTAATAGTAAAACCATGACGCTCTCCTATTGTATAAAACATCACTCCATTATGGTGACCAATAACCTCTCCTTTTTCATTTAAGATATTCCCTTCCTTTTCACTAATATAATTTTTAAGAAGTGTCTTTACATCAATTTTCCCAACAAAACAGAGCCCTTGACTGTCTTTTTTAGCACTCACAGGAAGCGCATTCTGCACAGCGTACGCACGTACATCTTTCTTCTCCATATCTCCAATAGGAAAAAGAACTGACGGTAACAATTCTTTTGTAAGTGCCCAGAGAAAATACGTTTGGTCTTTACTCTCATCTTTACTTTTTACTAAAGAACTTCCATTATGCTTCGCGTAATGCCCTGTTGCAATATAGGCATCTTTATCTTGTTGTTTAGCCCAACTAAAAAATGCACCGAACTTCACTTCTTTATTACACATGACGTCTGGATTCGGTGTTTTTCCTTTTCTGTACTCATCAATCATATAGTCAATCACTCCTTTCTTATATTCTTTTTCAAGATCTAGCGTCATAAATGGAATGTCCAAAAGCGCCGCTACACGCATCGCGTCTAGTCTATCTTCTTTCCATGTACATTCGATGAAGTCTGGCTGCCACACTTTAATGAAAACTCCTGTGACATCAAAGCCTTGCTGCTTCAGTAAAAGAGCAGATACCGATGAGTCTACTCCACCTGACATTCCTAAGAATACTTTTTTCTTCATGAGAGTAACTCTACCACACTTAGCAACGTGTTGCATAAGTGGACATTTTTTTATAGTATTCATAGTGGACCTTATTCAAACAATAAGGATGTGCTAGAGTAATCAACTATGGCGAGGAAATAATACCTCAAGATGACATGCAACGTTCTGGCAATACAAACCATGAAGAACCACCCATTCCTACAAAACTTACACGGAAAAAGAAAAAACCAGTGACACCAAAAACTTTTTTCCCAGCATATGACGACAGTCAGGACTATAAAGATTCTAACAATAGATATGACGTTGGAAACCTCTTCCACGATCGTAAAAATGTGCTGACATAACCTTGTATCATCAAAACAAAAAGTGGCCAATACTATTGGCCACTTTTTTTATTAACGACGAGAGGAGAAAATTAAAAGGGCGACCCCTTTTGGGTCGCCCTTAATTAATGTAAATATCTACAAGAACCACTAGAGCTACTTTGTAGAAAGAGACTCGAGAATATCCACCACTTTCTCGCTATCAGTTTTCTTGTTTTCTACAACAAGAAGCCACTTTCCATCCCCAACAGAAGCAACATGCCACTGACTATTTTGTGACTCTGCAACACTCCAGTCATACACCCCAATGGTTGTTGTCCCACTCTGGGTTACTCCATTTACTTTTGGCATAATAGTATTAGTAATATAGTCTCTCGGTGAATACTTACGAGCTCCTTCAAAACTAACATACATAGCAAAAACAGAAACTTCATTATCGGTTACTTTAACAAGTGCCCCTTCCATCGAAACAGTTGTAGTTGCTGTCTCAGGAAGATCAAAACCATAGAGCAGTGTATTATCACCCTCAAAAGTCTTTATCACACTTCCTTGGAAAGATTTACTTGTAAGTTTTGAAGATGCCACTTCTTCATTCGCCAACTCTTCATCTCCACTACCCATCTTACTACTTCCTAAGTACAATACAGCACAAAGAGCAACAACGCCTATAATAATCGGTACATATCTTTTTGTATTCATATGTCTATAAGTATACGCCTCTTTAAAAAACGTGCAAAAACACATATTTTGTAGATGTAAATACACCCCAATCTACAAACACATCTTGTTGATCAAAATAGTGCTTTATCTTAATATGATTTCTTTTTTAGGTTTTTCTAGTAAGCAAATATATATTCCTATCTAGAAGAAAAAATTAAGAGAAAATAAATTTATTTATCTGCTTTATTTACAAGTCGCATGCGGAGCACTTCAAGTTCGTCACGAAGGATAGCTGCAGTTTCGAAGTCTAGTATCTTCACCGCTTCTTTCATTTGTTTTTCTTTCAACTTAAGTAGCTTATCTGGATTCTTGGCGAAGACTTTTGCGTCTAATGTGAGCTCGTCTGAAACTGCCTTATCATGAGTACTCAAAATACTTTCCGTTATATCTTTAATATTCTTTTCGATTGTTGTTGGAGTAATGCCATTCTTCGTATTGTAATCTTCTTGTATTTTTCTGCGGCGATTAGTCTCATCTATAGCACGAGTCATAGAACCTGTCATGACATCTGCATAGAGAATCACACGTCCGCGAGAGTTACGTGCTGCTCGCCCGATAGTCTGAATGAGAGATGTTTCAGAACGTAGGAAGCCTTCCTTGTCCGCATCCATAATACCAATAAGCGTTACCTCAGGAAGATCTAAGCCTTCACGGAGTAAGTTAACCCCTACAAGACAGTCGAAAACCCCACGACGAAAGTTGGTGAGAATAGTAATACGCTCCATTGTCTTAATATCACTGTGTACATACTCAGCTTTCACCCCTTGTTCCTTGAGATACTCTGAAAGACTTTCTGCCATCTTCTTGGTAAGTGTCGTCACAAGCACTCGGCCACCTTTTTTAATTTCGCCAACCACCTCTTCAATAAAATCATGCACCTGACCTTTATATGTGCCACTTGCACCAACTTTACGAAGTTCAAGAACTGGATCAAGGAGCCCAGTTGGACGAATAATCTGCTCAACTATTTGGTCTGAGTTTTCACGTTCAAATGTAGATGGAGTAGCACTCACATAGATAACATCGTTTACTCGTGTTTCGAATTCTTTATATTTAAGTGGGCGATTATCCTTAGCACTTGGTAAACGAAAACCGTACTCCACGAGTGTGTTCTTTCGTGATTGATCTCCTGCATACATTCCGTGTAGTTGTGGGAGTGTTACGTGAGACTCATCTATAATAGTGAGGAACTCTGGTATACCATTTTCGTCATGTGGAAAATACTCAAGAAGCGTATCTGGCGCCACACCAGGAGCTTTCCCCGAAAGATGCCGCGAATAATTCTCAACACCCTGACAAAATCCAACTTCTTTAATCATAGCGACATCATAGCGAGTACGACGCTTAAGGCGCTCTGCTTCAAGAATTTTTCCACCTTTATCGAATTCTTCGAGTCTATCCTTGAGTTCAGCTTCAATGGTTTGTACTGCTCGTTCTCGTGTAGGTACATCAGAAATAAAATGCTTCGCAGGGAAAATAAAATAATTATCAACAACTTTCATTAACTTCATTGATACAGGGTCGACAATCTGAAGATGGGATACTTTACTTCCAGCTATTTCTATTTGAAGCATAACAGTCTCTGATATTGGCATCACATCTATCCTATTACCGATAGCACGAAATGTACCCGGGTTAAGATCCGCATTGGTACGCTCATAGTAAATCGCGACGAATCGTTGCATCAGGTTTATTTTAGATGCACTATCCCCAACTGATATTTTAATATTTTCTCGTTCGTAGTCCTCAGGAGATCCAAGACCGTAGATACACGAAACTGAAGCTACAATAATAGTGTCCTTACGTGTGAGAAGTGCTTGGGTAGATGCGTGGCGAAGTCTGTCGATCTCTTCGTTAATCTGTGCATCCTTCTCGATATAGGTGTCTGTGACCGGCATATATGCCTCTGGTTGATAGTAATCGTAGTATGAGACGAAGTAGTGCACTGCAGCATCTGGAAAGAACGTACGGAACTCTTGGGCAAGCTGGGCAGCAAGCGTCTTGTTATGAGCTATCACAAGTGTCGGACGCTGTACTTGTTGTATAACATTCGCGATAGTGAAAGTCTTACCTGTTCCTGTTGCACCAAGAAGAGTCTGTCTCTTCATGCCTTGTTGTAGTCCAAAAACTAATCCAGCAATAGCTTTTGGTTGATCTCCAGCAGGAACAAACCCTTTCAGGTTAAAAGTTCCTTCTAATTGTTGCTTCTGATTACTTGACATAGTTGATATACAATTATAGCATACAGATTGGAAGTTCATCATCAACCGAAAATAAACAAGGAGTTAGAGACATGATCTATCTTATAATGCTTATCATCGCCAGTATACTGATATACGTGCTTGAAGTACGGATTGATTATCCACAAAAAAATGTAAAAGGATAACCAATGAAACCTGATACCAAACCATGGACAAGGTTCAACTCGTGGTTAGTAGTTTTTGGGATAGTTGCTACACTTGGACTCGGTGCACTAACTGCATTAATAGTTCAAGGTTTTATTACTTTGAAGGAAGCTTTAATGCTAATAATCGGAGTAACACTCTTTTTCATTATTTTGTTTTTGGCGTGGATGCGTATTGTTATAAACATTATCCCCACTAATGAACCCGACACTCCTCGGACTGATCTTGTAGAAAAGGTAGTTATTTTCTATTACACTCACAAGGAAGTATTCTTAGTTACTAGCATTTTGCTAGTGCTTGCATATATTCTTTGGTCTAGTTCGTGGCAAGGAAGCTACGAATCATTGTTTCGTTAACTCTCACAAAAGGAGACCAGAAATGGGTATACTTATATTTCTTTTAATTGTTCTTGCCATTGGCGCAATTCCTCTTGGAGTTATTGTCTTTAGAGGAAGAAAATCTAAATAGTAAACTCTGTTAGGAACTCAAAAACTGCCTACTACGAAAGTAGTACTGGCGGTTTTTTATTTTTTCTGATTGCTAACTTTCATAATATCTTGTGGTAAATTCATTTTTAAAATTTTTAAATGTTCCTAATATTAGATGCTTACGCGCTTCTTCACAAAGTACTGTAAGGAACTTAAGGTTGTGAATAGAGGCGAGCGTGGCCGCAAGCATTTCGTCTGACTTAAAAAGATGATGCAGATAGCTCTTTGTGTAGGTGTGTGTGTACCAATCTTCGTCATCAGCTATTGGAGATAGGTCGTCTTTATACTTCGCATTGGTGATATTGATACGGCCATCTTTGGTGTAGAGTGCACCATTTCTAGCGATGCGAGTTGGCGCGACACAATCAAACGTGTCTACTCCATTTTCAATACCAAGTAAAATATCAAGCGGCTCTCCTATCCCCAGTAAATGCCGAGGTTTCCCTTCTGGTAAAATTTCACACACCCACTTAACCGCAGTGCTCATGTCTTCTTTGGTGAAGCTCCCGCCGATACCGTAGCCGTCAAAGTCCATCGCGCCAAGTACTCGAGCAGATTCCTTGCGTAGCTCTTCATACGCTCCACCTTGCACAACACCAAAAAGTGCTTGCATTTCTCCTGTTGCCGTAGAAACTCCAAGTTTCTTATGTTCATCAAGAGATCTTTTAGCCCATGCATGAGTTCTGTCAATCGCTTCTCGTTGATACTCAATCGGAGCAAGGGGTGACGTGCACTCATCAAATGCAAAAAACATATCAGCCCCAAGATTATGTTGTATCTGCATACTTCTCTCTGGCGTGAAGCGATGGACACTTCCATCATGAATAGACTTAAACGTCACCCCGTCGTCATCTATCTTTGCCAACCTTTCATGAGTACCCGCATCTTCTTTTTCTTCACGCTTAAGCTGGCTTTTACTCTTGGCTTCTACTTCCGAAATTTCTTTACTCGTTGCAATCTTCCCGACACCATGCCCAATCGCTTGTCCAAGAGAGAAGACTTGGAAGCCACCTGAGTCGGTGAATGTAGGGAGTGGTCTTCGTTCTATTTTATTTTCGTCCTTCGCCTGCTGGACTCCGGACGTCTTCGCAGCCGAGCTGCTCGACCACCCCATCATCTTCGCGAATCCCCCATGACGAGCAACCAACTCATCCCCCGGCTGTAAATACAGGTGGTATGTATTAGCGAGAACACATTGCGCTCCGACCGCATCTCTTATCTGCTCAACTGTAAGAGCTTTCACAGTAGCTTTTGTCCCAACAGTAATAAATGCAGGAGTTTCTATATCTCCGTGTGGAGTATGAATAATCCCCACTCGAGCAAGCGAAGCCTCCTTTGACTTTTTAACTACCTCAAAAGAAAATGACATACACACCATCCTACCATATTTTCTTAAAAATTGACTCAGGTGCAAAAATATTGTAATGTCTTAATAACTGTTCATTAACAAACTTTTGTAAGGAGTCCGTCATGGCCATGTCCATTGCCTACGCTCTTGCAAAAGAGCTTGATACCTACACACCTTGTATCCTTGACGAAGGAAACAGTGTCCAGCAACTGAACTTTCAACGATTAGTATCCCTTATTTGTAAAATACTAAAAACATCCACGGAACACTTTAACAAAGAGCAACAAGAAAAGATTCTTGAAGCACTCAGATTTGCAACGATACAACACAAAGGGATTTATCGAAAAGATGAATTCACCCCCTATCTTCTTCATGTCCTTGAGGTTGTTTCTATTCTTATTGGTGAAAATATTTTTGATTATAGTTGTCTAATTGCAGCAATTATCCACGACGTTGTTGAAGACACTGGTGCAAAGATCAAAGAAATTAAGAAAAGGTTTGGCTCCGTAGTTGCTTCAATTGTTGATCTTCTCAGTAAGCACAAGAATATATTCATTCGAAAAGCATACTGGTGGCGCATGCGAAACGAATGGAATGAAAATATTCGCTGGAGAGCGATTGTGGTTAAATTTGCAGATCGTATCCATAATCTCATGACCCTTAGCGTCATGTCTCCTGAAAACCAGCAGAAAAAAATACAAGAAACACTTAATGAGTTCCCTTCCCTCTACAAAGTTCTTGTGAAAACACTTCGAAAACTACGTAGAGAGGGTGTTATTCGGAAAGAAAGTTACCTCCTTCTCCCATTTCAACTCAACAACAGGCTAGCTCATGAATTAAGTCATTATCAGTAACTCCGCACAGCAATGTGCGGAGTATTTTTATTAGGACTTACACACGTAGCAACCTTCTTTGTCGAAACTCCTTATTTTCTCGTCAACGTACTTGAATCAGCAGATTCACGTCTTGGACGCAAATAGATTCCCTTGTCCTTCTTTAGTACACCTCCTTTAAAATAAGGGTTTCTTCGCGAATCTCATCTAAGTGCGTAAGTCCTATTAAAGTTTATACAATACTCTTTGCGATCACTCCCACTAACTCTTCGTCGAACATGTTTGGGAGAATTGCATCTTTGGTCGGGGTTTTTACATGATTCGCGAGGGCGAGTGCTGCTTGCGTAAACATTCCAATTTCGAATTGCTTAATGCTGTTATCAAGGACACCTTTAAATAGCCCTGGAAAGATAAGCGAGTTATTCAGTTGGTTAGGGAAGTCACTACGCCCTGTTGCAATAACTGCAATACCAGCTGCCTTTGCAACTTCTGGCATGATTTCCGGGATTGGATTAGCGAGCGCAAATACAATTCCATCTTTGTTCATACTCTTTGCCATATCTAACGTCAAGGCTCCTGCTTTTGATACGCCAACAAAAACATCTGCTTCTTTTACCGCATCAGTTAGTGCTCCATCGAATCCTTTAAAAGAACTTTTTGAAATAAGCTCAAGTTTTTCTTTTGTTAAATCTTCACGACCTTCGTGAATAATTCCTTTACTGTCGCAGAAAAGAATGTTGGTGAATCCGTATGCAAGAAGTAGTCGCGACACTGCCACTCCTGCTGATCCGACACCATTTACTACAATCTTCGCATCAAGTCCTTCACCTCGACCTGTTACTTTCAAAGCATTGATAATACCACCTAACACCACCGTAGCGGTTCCCCACTGATCATCATGCATCACAGGGATAGAAAGTTCTTTCCGTAGCCTCTCTTCAATTTCAAAACATCGTGGCGCTGCGATGTCTTCTAAGTTAATAGCACCGAACACTGGGGCAATCTGCTTCACTGCTTTTATAATCTCTTCTGTATCTTGTGTATCTAAACAAATTGGAAACGCATCTACGTTAGCAAATGACTTAAGGATAGCAGCCTTCCCTTCCATTACAGGGATGGC
>JAYTIW010000025.1:0-12851 GCA_043731575.1 Minisyncoccota bacterium
TGGAAGAATTCATAAAGAGATGTTTAGTCTCATTAACGATAATTACGATACTATTATGAGCGCTAAGCCATCAGTATCTAAGAATTCCTCAGGGTACTATTTATGGAATGTCTACAACAAAGCAACCGGAGTATTTGACCTTTCAAAACTCATTGTTGGAAGTCAGGGAACGCTTGCGGCGGTAACATCCGCTACCTTTACTGGAGTGAAGCCACGACTTCACTCACGTATGCTTATTATGTTTGTGCCGTCAACAGTTCACTTAGGAGAAATTATTGTGAAAATGCTTCTACATAAACCAGAGACAATTGAGTCTTATGATGATAATACTTTTAAGATTGCAATTAAGTTTTTCAAAGATATTGCACTTCGTATGGGGGGGAACATGTTTACTCTTGGCATCCAATTCTTACCAGAGTTTTGGATGGTTCTCACTGGTGGAGTGCCAAAGATTATTCTCATGGCTGAGTTCACAGGAGATACAGAAATAGATGTTGACGCTCAAGTGAAAGCCGCATATGATGACATGAAATCTTTTAACCTTCCAATGAAGTACACAAAAAAAGAATGGCAGGCTAAGAAATATTGGACATTCAGACGTGAGAGCTTTAATTTGCTTCGTAAGAGACTACAAGGTATGCGCACTGCTCCAACTATTGATGACATCGTAGTACATCCAGTAGATCTTCCAGAATTTTTACCAAAACTTGAAACTATTTTTAAGCAAGAAAAATATAAGGACTTGGTATATACCGTAGCAGGGCATATGGGAGATGCGAATTTCCATATTATTCCACTTATAGATATTCATAAAGAGGGGATTGTTGACGTGCTTCATCAACTCATGGATGAAGTGTATACACTTGTATTCCAGTATAGAGGCTCTATGTCAGGAGAGCATAATGACGGCCTTCTCCGTACAGCTTATCTCCCTAAGATGTTCTCACCAGAAATTATATCGCTTTTTGAAAAGACAAAAAATATATTTGATCCACAGAACATCCTCAATCCTGGTAAAAAGGTGTATGGTAATAAAGACTACGCATGGAGTCACATAGACAGGGCTTAGATGTTAGGGCGTAGGGTTTAGTGGCGTTTGTGGTAGGGTAGGATTCGACAAAAGTCATGGAATTATGTAGTATGGACTAGTTTACTCATATGGTTTTTCCCCGCTTATTCCACCTTCCTAGTTTAAGGAGATTCTCATGTTGCTCACCCATGTCTTTTTCTTTGTATCCGCTCTCTCTATTTTCTCAACACTGCTGGTGCTTTATTTTAAGAAAAGGTATCAAAATAAGCAATCATCTTTCTTTCGTTGGGTAGCGTGGATATTTTCTTGGGCCTCAGCTATTGTCTCTTTGGGTATTATATACATGACGCCAAATAATCTTAGTATTATTACACCACTTTCCTGTTCTTTGTTTTCAGCATCATTGTTAACTCTCTATGATCCATTGATAGCAGAAAATAGCGAGATTTATTTTAAAAAAATGTTATGGGCTACAGTTTTCTTTATGTTGATTGCTGTGGCGGCCATGCTCTTTATTTAAAGTTTCTTGTTTGGTAAACTGACAAGCAGTCCCTGTAGTCGAAAGGCTACGGGGATGTTTTTATCTTTTCTTTATATTACTTTTGTGAGTGCACCATAGAGGCCGCCGAGGTTTTTGAGGGAGGCTCTAAGGAATACAGGAGTGTGTTCGTACATTTTTAAGTACTTCTTCGCTTCTTTTTCTATTTCTTTAATATCAAGGTCGTTCATCACTGGGCCACCGAAGACAATCGCCGATGGGGACCAATACATTGTAGTATTTGCTGCTAATATGCCTGCGTAGTGAGTTACTTCTTTCCAGAATTCTTTATCTTTTATATCACGTGACGGTATACCGAAGCGCTTTTCATGGGAGCTTCCTGCTAGATAATACTCTAACTCTTTATCGTCATTTACAATCTGGTGGCCTATCTCAAAACCAAATTTATTTTTATCAATTGCGCCATTCACAATTCTTACGCCACCAACTCCTGTGCTGATAGTGAGGTAGGCGACAATATCATGACCTTTGCCTCCGCCATAAACTGCTTCACCTAAGCCTACGAGTGCCGTGTCGTTTTCGATACGTGCCTCACAGTTAAACCAGCCACCCAACTTTTCTTGTAGATTTATTCCTTGCCACGCTGGCAGGTGAGGGGAGGAGTGTATGACTGTATGATTGTGAGAAAAGATACCTGCCATACCAGCAACAATGGAGGTGATGGTATCTCCGTGAGTAAGAGTGTCTATATGACTAATGGCGAGGTGGAACCACTCATCGAAGTTCTGTGGTGTAGAGAAAATAACAGGCTCGCCGAATGATTGGTTGTCATCTGCGCGTGCAATACGAGTATTTGTCCCTCCGATATCGATAAGTATATTCATATAATTATAATTTCATCCTTTCCTTAAACTCCGCGATAAGAGGAGTTTTGTAGGGGTCAATATTTTTTGCAAGTGCCATATAGGTTGCCATGTAGTAGCCACTTACTATGGTTTCGAAAATGGCAAGGATATCTGTATGATTAGTGGTATGAGTAGCAACCGTAAATCCTCTTTCTCGGTAAAGTGTTTCCATAACAGAAAAGCGTTTCAAAATACGAGCAGGGTCATATGTAGAGGGTATGAATAAAAATCCAAAATTTTCTTTTTCAGAGACAGTGTCATCTGTCACGAAACTTTGGAGCTCGTTATGGTTTGCTTCTGGTATGACATTAACAAATGAAGGAATCTTAGCACCTTCGTTAATCGCTGCTTTGATAAGGTAAGCAATAGGGTAGAGGTTAGGTGATGCATAAAGTATAGGATATTTTCCTAGAAAAGTTTCCGCAAGCTCTTTTCCTTGTTGCTCTACTTTTGTCATATCAAGAAGGGTTATACGTTCTCTAAGTAGTTGTATCTTGCTGTCTTCTCCTAAAAGACTAAGAAGGCTAACAAGTTGATAGCCAATAGAGAAACGTGGTTCAAGGTCGTTCTTTGGTATTTGTATGTATGGACATTGAGAAAGTTGTGCTCGTGAGATAAGTTCTCCCCCACAACTAAGAACTGCAAAGTGCAGATTTTCTTTCATACAGCGTTCGTAGGTATCCAGAACCTCCTCCGTATTTCCGGAAAATGAATTAAGAATAAAAAGAGTAGATTCTTTGTTATGTTGTGGAAGTCCGTAGGAATTATGGAGAGATAGTTCTAGTTCAGGGAATAACACTTTAAGAAGCGACACGCAAATCGCTGATCCTCCCATACCACAAATAACAACAGAAGAAAATTGCGTCACAGTGCTTCTGTTATGTAGTAGAGGAACAAAATTAAATTGTTCTTTGAAGTGGGTAAGAGGTAAGAGGATTGGATTCATATATAAGAATATTATAGCGTCGAGGTAGTCATTTTTTTAGGTGTGCATACCCCAAGTCGCACGAGTGCCTCGTGATATAGAATAATAGTTCGTACGTATTCCGCATGACTCCAGGTAAGAGGGGATGCTGAGAGTTGTTCCCCTGTGAAAGGGTGTACTTGCTCTGAAAGGATGCGTGAAGGTGGAGAATGAATAACTACCCAGTTAAGCCAGTAATGGACCACGTCTAGGTCTTCACTTTTCTGTGCAATGAGTGCATAGTATTGTGCAAGCCAGAGTGTAGTGATGTACCATGGATTAGGTACTCCATCAACGTGCATGTAGTATCTATCTCCAGTATATCGTGGCACACCATCGATTCCTGCGTGTATGCGAAGCTTTTCTTCAATTGTGGCAATTGATGTTTTGATCCGCTTGTCGTGGATATCTAAGACACCGTAAGTGAATACAGCGTAGATACTCGACATATCAAGTGTTAGGTCTTTTATGATCTCACCATTCTTATGATTAAGTAACTTGATGAACATTTTCGTATCTTCGTCATATAAGTGCGTAAGGATTGCTTCTTTCATTCGCATAGCTTTGTCAGTGAAAAGAGTTTCATCATTTTCTTTTTCGAATAGCTTCGCAAATTTTGCCGAAGCTATAAGCCCCGCATAGACGGTGCATGATGTGAAGGTAGATGTTCCATGTTTTTCTTCCCATAAGTCATAGCTAGGAAGTGGAAGATGTGTATATGGGTCGATGAACTCAGATAAGAATGTTGCCATGCGTTTAATAGTAGTCTCGTAATGCATCTCAATAAAATCTATGTCTTTAGTTTTGTTGTAGTATTCCCACAACGCTACAAGGACAAGTGCAGTTTCATCTTCTTGTATAGGGAGCACAGCTTTACCATCTTTTACAAATGGTTCCCATGAGCTCCCAAGAGATTTATCTGATCTGTATTTATGCATGAGATAGCCTCCATCTTCTAAGACATCGTTACAGAACTTAAAGAAGTGTTTTGAAATATTATATTCTCCAACCAGAAGAAGTGCCATAACAGTCATCGCTCCATCTCGTGGCCACATGTAACTATAGGTGTCTCTACCTCCTTGTAACATGCCAGAGTCCCCAGAAGCAATTACTGCACCACGATTATCTATGTTCCCTCGTATATAAAAGAGCGATTTTCGAAACACTTCTAAGAATGTGTCATGTGTCTCATCACACATAATATAATCTTGCCTGTGTAACCATGCTCTCCAGAATTTAGACGTGCTCTCGATGAGGTGATCAGGAGTTTTGTACTTAATATATTCATGAAGTTCGTAGACCTCCTTCTTAGTTTCTCCAACTGTTATCCAATAGTAGACTTGTTTTTCTTCTCCCGGATGAAGTGTAAGAGGGATAGATAACGTTGAATCAACATGCCCATGCTCAATACCGTTATTAGAAAGTCGTCCATCTTCTGCATCTTTCCATGTGCCTTCTTTACCTTCAATTCCATAAAGACCAACAGCGTATTCAGTAAATGCTACGTCACTCGTCTGTGCATAAATTAAAAACACACGCCGCCCTTCGTAGTGAATGAGGGAACTACTTTCTGGGTCGTAGTAGGCGGTATCTTCCTGACCTGTTCCGTAAATAGAAAAGACTTGATGAAAAAATAGTTTAATATCTTCTGACTCTATGCCGTGATTTTTTACGACGACACGACGTAAGAAAATATTTTTTTCATTGTACACGATGTCAGTAAAAAGAAGTTCTGTGTTTGTTTCTTTATTGAAGCATCTCATTTTCCCTATGAACGTATCTGTGTCTAAGTCGATGTTGATGTTCCATTCCTTACTGTCTAGCCACGAAAGTTTTCCTCGCTGCCACACACCAATTTTATGTGCTTCGTTACGAACATGGTTTTCATACCCTACATATGGAAAGAAAAAGTCTCTTACGAACCCAGAGGTATCGAGTCCTACAAAGATATTTCCATTTGCTAAGATAAGAGATTTTGCCATAGTGATTGATTAGGTGATGTTCGCACGTAGTTTAAGGTCAGATAGTGCATTTGAAAATGCAATAAATGCATCGTACGGAGATTCGTATGGAGAAAAGTATTTATGTACGTCACCATCTGAGAACCATTTTGTACACATGTAGTATACATGGTCTGATGTCTGTAGTTTACGCCAGTCATCGATTATTTTTTTGTTTTTTGTAGCAAGTATTTTATTTTCTATTCGGTATAACTCAGACAAAGAGGACTGTTGCATACTGTTTCCTGTCCATGCGGATAAGTCACGTTCTGTATCTGCCCATGTGACAATGTGAGGCATATCAACTTTGTCTCGAGCAACATATCTTTTACATGTTTCAGAAAGAGTTAGAAAGCTGTTGTCTTTATTTTTTAGAATTTCTTTTGGCATGTGACGAAGAAAGTCGAAGATGCCGGTTGATTCCCATTGGTGCTCACCGAAAGTTTCGTAGTCCATGAAAAGATTCACCGTTTCGCCATTACCGTTAACCGCGTTTACCCATTGAGAGAACTTGTCCGCGGTAAGAGGCCACTCGCTCCATTCTCGGTTACTAAAACGAAAAGCAATATCATCAGATAGTCGATAATTTTTAAGGAGTAGTTTTATTTTTTTAGTGCCCACAGGTTCATAGACGAAGTTAGAAGTCCTCCATCCTAAAATTGGATCCCATCCTTCTGCAACGATACCTTTGTAGCCAGCTTTATCTGCCCACGCAGCCAAGTCGTTTCTGTAAGCAAGTTCAGTGTTAGAAAATACTTTTGGAGTTACACCAAAAAGTCTTTTGATTATTTTGTTTTGAAGCTTTACTTGTTCTTCAAATTCAGACAGTGAATAGTAAAATGCAAGCGAGTGGTAGTATGTCTCACCAAGTACCTCGACACGTCCAGTGTCAATAAGCTTTTTAAAAGTATCAAGAGTGGCAGGGGAATGCTCTTCTAGTTGTTCAAGTAATACGCCGGAAAGAGAAATGCTAAAATTGAATTCTTTGTGCTTCTTGAGAAGTTCAAGGAGTAACTTGTTTGTTGGTTTATAGGATTTTTCACAAATTTTTTTTAATATCTTAACATTGTTGGTATTTTTTTCACTGCTATCGTTAAAGTAGTTGTGGTCATTCCCAATATCAAAAACACGGTATGGTTTAATACGAAATGGTTGGTGCGTTTTTAAATAAAGAGCAACTGTTGGCATGAATGTATGTATTAAGAAACTTGATGGTAAAGAGTTTTTAGTTTTTTAGCTGCTTTATCCCATGTAATCCCTTCGACTTGTCGCAGCCCTTCATGCTTAAGTGTGTTCTGTAGTGATGAATACCGTAATACAGAAATAATTTGATTTGCCATCTCGTCGGTATCCCAGAAGTCAACTTTAAGAGCATGTGAGATAACTTCTGAGACGCCGGATTGTTTTGAAATGATAACAGGAATACCATTACTCATAGATTCAAGCGGTGTGACACCAAATGGTTCAGATACAGACGGCATAACAAAGAGATCAGATGCTGATAGAAACTCTGCCAGATCCGAAAGTGTGTAGTATCCAGTAAAAATAAAGTGGTTACTCATACCAAGTGAAGAGACAAGTTCGATAAGTTGTTGCTCCATGTCACCTGACCCTGCCACTATGAAGTATACATCTTTTTCGTGATCAAGTACTTTTTTAGCAGCACGAATAAAGTAGTCAACACCTTTTTGGATAGTAATTCTTCCTGCGTAAAGAACTACTTTTTTCCCTTGTGCATGAAAGCCTTTAAGGTATGCATACTTGGTAGTTGGCTGTGGTAAAAGAGAATTGCCGTTATGAATGACTGTTATTTTTTGTGGGTTAACGCCATAGTGTTCAATAACAGTTTTTTTAGTAAGTTCACTTACAGTGATAATGTGGTCGGCTGTATGCATACCTTCTTTTTCTCGGTCATACACAACTTGGTTGACGTTTTTTCCTCCACATCTATCAAACTCCGTTGCATGAACGTGAACGATAAGTGGTTTACCAGTTATTTCTTTAGCAGCGATACCAGCAGGGAAACACAACCAGTCATGAGCGTGTATGACATCGTATTGACCGAGCTCTTCTTTTGAAAATGTTTTTACAAGAGTACCGTAGTAATCTACTTGCTCAAAGAGTGTGTGCGGGACTATTTTTCCACCTGCGGCAATAAAATTTTGTAAGCGTTTTTCGTACTCAATCGAAGTTAGGTAGGGGTTCTGCAGTTCTCGAGAAAGACTTTCAAGGTGAGGAGGGGTTATTATTTCTGTAAGTTTTTTTACTCCTGTTGTATGTACAGTGTCAGCAAAACGCATCATAACTTTACTCTCGTTTAGGTTTAGTTTTCTTGGTAAAACAAAACACACATGCACATCATTATCAATTAGTGCATGAGCCATTCCTTTGCAAGCAACACCTAATCCACCGCTGTGGTGTGGAGGGTACTCCCATCCAAACATGAGGACCTTTTTTGCAGACATTACAACTACTAGTATAACGCCTGAGCACCTATATTAAAAAGGAACAACCGAAGGAATACCCAAAGACGTTTTTATAAAAACGCTTCGAAGGTTAGGTAATAAAAATAATTCGAATTCTCTGTACGTGAAGTTACTGGTAACAAGCTTTTTATCCTTTAAATAAGGCTTTTTAGAGGGTTGGCACGTAGTTACTTAATAAGGGTAGACAACATCAAATCGTGTTTTAAAGAGAGGGATTTTATACCCCATACTTCCGTCAGTACACGAAGCAACAAGATCAGAAGCAAAAGCCTCAAGCTCTTGTTGCTGAGGGAGGAGGATATTTGCTTTATCAGTAATAGTAAGTAAAGCCCCTAAGAAATCTTTCGAGGACATTTTCTTTACTTTTTCACAATAAGTGACAGGGTCGTCCACAAGAAAATACTGTTCATATGTTGCGTAAAAAGTGTTTATAAAATTCTCGTCAGCAGGAGTCATTTCTTCTGTGGATGTTGATAGTTTTCGCAAAGATGTTGAAGCTTTAGGTACCACCACTCCCGAGAGGTTTCCGTCGTAAGTTATTGTTGTTGTGGGTGTCTTAACAAGAACAGAAGGTGTTTCATTTATACTAGTTGGCGCATCTATTTTAGTATTTTTGGGAGGGTCTAAACGCTGAATGGTTTTTGTTGCAGTTTCTGGAGTGGACGTCACTTCATTTTCAACAGGTCTAACACCTTGAGTTCCTTTTTTAAGAGATTGGATAATCATTTCTAAGTTTTTATTTTTATTATTAGTAAAAGAAACTTTGTTGTACTCTTTGTCAATTGTTTTATTTTCATCAATAAATAATGCAACTTCGCTCACCTCTTCCGTGGTTCTTATAATCACACTATCTTCTTCTTGTGAGGTACTTGTTCCAACCTTTGTTGTACTTGTAGAAGATTTTATTTCAGCTAAACTTCCTTCTTGAACGATAACCGGAGCTTTGATTACTGTGCCGTTTTCTTTCGTTTGAGTGACTTCAACATTATGTTCTGTAACTACGAGAAATGTTTTTTTAATTATTGGATCATAGATAACAGCGAATTTCGTACCACGAATAGTAGCTAGCGTATTAGGTGTCCGTACTTCATACGTATTTCCTTTCGAGTAACTCATTACACGGTGATATGTGGAACCAACTATTTGCATGATTGAGATGCTGTTTGGTGTGTAACTAATTTCTATTTCGGTGCTCGTTGAAAGTGTGATACTTGAGTTATCTGGGAAAATAATATAACCGCGCCCGTCGCCAGTTTTTACTGAGGAGTAGTTGGGAATTAGCATTTTTTCACTAGTTAGAGGGGTATACGTACTTGAGGTTTTGTTTTTAAAGGAAACATCTCCGTATTCACGGTAGATATAAATTGATTCACTTGTGGATATTTTTTTTGTAGCTTTAAAATCTGTTATATCTTTACGCATGTTTGTATAATAAAAGCTGCCAAAAGCAAGTACGGTAATACAAATTACAAAAAATATGTAGAATAACTTCATTCTGTAAGTATATAGTAAAATTCTTCCAAAACCTTTAAGAGTAGTAACTTTTCTGTGGGTAGGGATAGCTTTGGGGTATAAAAGTTAACTACACATGAGTATTTTAAAAGAAGGGTAATATATAGAGAGTAGTAAGAGTGTAACAAAAAAATAACAGCCACCGGATTTCTGATGACTGTAGATAGTTTTTAGGTACGTAGGTTTTTTCTCGTCCCAGATGGTGCGATAAGAAGGTGTAATCGTTTGGGGAGTACTAAGAAGATTACCTTTAGGTTAAGGTTTTTATAAGAATCTTTTGTTAATACTACGTGGTACTTGTAGCAACATAATTCCTGTTATCACACATGTAAGTATTATAAAAATGATAAGGAATGATACATTTTCTTTGGTGAGTGTCAGGTAGAGCACTATTGAACTTAAAGCTCCGTAGATAAGAGAGAGTGCTGTGAAAAATAATCCAGACATACTTGTACTCACCACTTCAGGATCATCTGTTTCAGTACTTGGGAATAGTGCCCCAAGAGAGAGGCTAAGTGTGACGATGAAAACGACTGTTGCTATAAAGAGTGTCATCGAATAGAATCCGTACATAAAATTAAGATTAAGAATTTTGAAGTTAACATAACTCATTAATGTTCCGAGGATAACAAAAAATGTTGTATAAAAAAGATACTTACTAAAAAATATTTTTGTAAAACTAAGAGGTGCACTTCCTAGTATCCAAGCGGTCTTTTTCTCAACACTAAAAGAAGGAAAGACAAACCTCAGTGCAAACGAGCAGATAAAGTATGTAGCGATAATGAACTGTAGCGCCTGAAACACTGCAAGCTTTTCATTAACATCTGTTTGATATCGTAGTATATTATTACTTAAAATAATATTGGTACCAACTTGAGCAAGCCACAATCCAAAGAGAAAGAGAAACCATAGTACTCCTTTTAGATTTCTGCTTGAAACAAGGGCTTCTTTCTTGAAGAGAGCTATTATTTTACTTCCTGTAAAATAATATGTAGTTGTGGTACTTTTTGTTAGTATCTCTTTTCCAGTTAGTCGATTGCTTCCTTCTTGGAATTTTTGCCATAAAGGATAAAATAAATATGAGGTCTTCCACCACACGATAACTGTTGTCAGTGTAAGAATAAAGATAAGCGAAAAGTTGATAAGTGCATCACTTGTGTGCTTATTTTGCCAATGTATAATTTCTAAAGCAAGGGGGTGTGTCGGCAAGAAATAAAAATAACTACTGATATTTTGGATACTCACGTCTACGTCTATGTTATCTGCTTTAAAGAGCTTTACTAAATCAACTGTGGACACTATTCCCCACAACTTAACGATGCCTACGGTAATGATAAGAAAAAAAAGTGTAATAAGACCACCAAAACTAAACGGCAACCCTTTAATTTTTTGTGAAAGTTTGTAGTATAGCGAGCTTAGTAAAAGTATACTAAGTAAACTGATAGCATTTAAGAAAATAAGGAGTAAGACAACTGATATAAGGATGGATAGGAGAACTACGAGATTAAGATGATAGACTTTATTAAAAGCGAGCACTGCCGGTAAGAACATAACAAAGAGTGGCCACGATGAGGTAAAAAGACTTCTAATAAGTGTGATTCTTGGGAATATTTTGTATCTAGGGGAACTAATAATCCAAGCATCGTATTGTCCGCGGAATAAGTTAAAAATCCCAGATACAACAGCGCTAAATACCACCACTCCTGCCATCACGAGCAAAAAGAGTTCGTAGATAAATAACGTAAGTGGTGTTTGGATTTCTTGTTCAACGCTAAAATTAATAAATCGAAATCCGGAGAGAAAAAAGTAATAAAGTCCGACTCCAACAAACAAAAATACTGCAATAAAAAGTCCCCCAGTAATAAGCTTTGCTACTTTCCCAGTTTTAAAATAATTTACTATTTTTTGTAATTCAAACTTTAAAAAAAGTTGTATCATACCTTGTGGGTTAGGCTAACTTTTTATAGATATCTTCGAGACTTGTATCATGCCCTAGGCTTGCTTTTTCACGCAATTCATCAAGAGTTCCAGTAGCAATTAATTCTCCATTTTTTAAAAAACCAATACGGTCAGATATCTCTTCAGCAACAGGGAGAGTGTGAGTGACAAGAAGTACTGAGCCGCCGTTTTTTGCAAAATCTACAAACATCTTTTTAGCAATCTCAGCTCCTGTCGGGTCAAGTCCCACAATAGGCTCGTCAATAACAAGTAATTTTGGATGATGGGAAAAAGCAGCTGTGATACTGAACTTCTGCTTGTTGCCTCGTGAGTACTCTTCGAAGTATTGCTTCTCTAGTCCTTGTAGTTTTAGTGTCTCAAGAAGGTGAGAAAGAGAAGATTTTCTTGTTTTTTCATCTATGCCAAAGAGTGCCTGTGTGAAGTATAAAAATTCTTCACCAGTCATGTGTGGCCAAATGGAAGGCTCGTCAGGAATGTACCCAATAAGAGCTTTTACTTTCTCTGGGCTTTTAACGACATTGTAATCACCAACGGTGATTGTTCCACCTGTTGGCTGCAATAGTCCAACGATTGTTTTCACAATTGTTGTTTTACCCGAACTGTTTGGTCCGATGAGAGAAAAGATCTCTCCTTCTTTAATGGTAAAGCTGACATCGTTAACTGCCTTTTTATTCCCAAATGTTTTTGTTAATTTATGTACGGTGAGCATGGCGCCTTAAGTATAATAAAGAACGAGAACTTTAACAAAGTACAAAGTAAAGTAATTCATCTTTTTTGTTTTGTATATGAGCAAGTACCAGGTTGCTAGCGCTACCGACCCTAGAGAACTTCTAAATTTTTCCGAAGAATACCTAATTTTTAATGTAGAAACCGCATCTTGCGATACGGTTTCTACTAGTCTGGACCCTAGGAGAATCGGTCACGAAACTCCTCGCTTTGCTCGAAGTAGTTTCTCGACCCCGTATTCGATTCTCCCGCACAAGACGCAGGTCTTGTGCTGTACGAGTCCACAACAAAAAAACAGGCTCTTCGACCTGAATTTTTTGTTGTGGACCCTAGGAGAATCGAACTCCTCACCTCCGGAGTGCAAAACCGGCGCTCTACCATATGAGCTAAGGGCCCTTATTATATTTTGCTAACTATACACGAACCCTTACTCATATTGCATATGCTTTGGTTTTGCAAAACCATCGGCATTGTTTCTCTCGGCTGTCGTACAGGACTGCGATTTCAAAAAATTGATTACAATTTAAGAAATCGGTTGCCTCATGCCATATGAGCTAAGGGCTCTTATTTATTTCCCATTCAGATTACTTATCAAATTATTGCTTTTGTGAGCAGAATTTTTATTGAATGTGTTTACTATACTACCATATTTAAATAAACAGTAAAAGGGGTCGTTATAGATAATTAAAACTGTTACCGAAACCACCCTCTTTAGATAAGAATAAACGTTACCCTAGGTTCATATGCATATGAACACAAAAAAGGAACTT
>JAYTIW010000026.1:0-2016 GCA_043731575.1 Minisyncoccota bacterium
AAGGATAGGCACAGAGGCAACAAGTGCAACCAGACCGTCCTTCGAAATAGAAAATGAGAATAAATTCCCGATTGTTTAGAGATATATAGGTTCTGACAAAGTCACACAAATCATTTTCGCAATTACTACAATTACCTAACGATTGGTCTATTATATCACATATAAAACTTTTGTCAAATATTACGCTTTCCATACTCATGACACCCACATCCCCTACAATTGAACTTGAAGAGACTAGACATTTAGACAGTACTCTTCGGCCTGAGAAATTTTCAGATTATATTGGACAGGAGGTCATTAAAAAAAACTTACACATCCTTTTAACGGCGGCAAAAGAACGAAATACTCCACCTGAACACATTCTTTTATATGGTCCACCAGGACTTGGAAAGACAACCCTTGCACATCTCATAGCAAAAGAACTTGGAAGTAACTTACGGCTATCGAGCGGTCCTGCGATTATGAAAGTTGGAGACTTGGCTGCAATACTTACTAACCTCACACCAGGAGATGTGCTTTTTATTGATGAGATTCATCGTTTAAATAAATTAATTGAGGAAGTGCTTTACCCTGCGATGGAGTCCGGTAAGTTAGATATTATTATTGGAAAAGGCCCATCAGCTCGCACTATACAACTTGACCTTCCTCCTTTCACACTTATTGGAGCGACAACCCGTATTTCACTTTTATCTGCCCCACTTCGTTCGAGATTTTCAGGTGGAGTATACCGATTGCAATATTATACAGAAGACGAGATAGCAACAATTGTTACTCACAGCGCAGAAATTTTGGGAACCGTTCTACCACACGATGCCGCTCTTGAAATAGCGAAACGTTCTCGATTCACTCCACGAATCGCGAATTATTATTTAAAACGTGCCAGAGACTATGCACAAGTACATAAAGCGATTATCGACAAAGATGTTGTTGACACCTCACTCTTGTTACTTGAAATTGACGAGTTCGGTATCGGAACTTCTGAAAGAATTATTCTTGAGTGTCTTGTAAATGTTTTTAACGGTGGACCAGTTGGGGTTAATACTCTCGCTGCAGCAACAGGAGAGGAAGAGGCAACGATCGCGGATGTGACTGAGCCATATCTTCTTCAAATTGGTATGATAGAAAGAACACCAAGAGGAAGAAAAGCGACTGAGAAGGCAATACTTTATTTTAAGAAATGAAAAGTGGAAACAATATACGAATACTAGGCATTGATCCTGGGTTTGATAGACTTGGGGTTTGTATTTTAGACAAAGAAGAAACTAAAGAAATTTTGGTTTTTTCAACATGTATAACAACAAGTAAAAAAGAATCTTTTGAAAAAAGACTTGCTGTAATTGGAAGCGAACTTGAAGCTATTATTTTAAAATACACCCCTGATGAGCTTGCTATCGAAACACTTTTTTTTACAAATAACCAAAAAACAATTATTACGGTAGCAGAAGTAAGGGGTGTTTGTATTTACCTTGCTTATAAAAATGGAGCAACGCTCTTTGAGTACTCCCCTCCTCAAATAAAACTTGCAATCGCAGGACATGGTAAAGCCTCAAAAGAAGATGTTGCAATTATGGTGCCTAAGATTCTTAAACAAACACTTCTCATAAATACTTTAGATGATGAAATAGATGCGATTGCTGTTGCTTTGACCCATAGTGCAAACAGAAAAAATCGCCTTATTCTACAAGGAATAAAATAATTACTCACAGAAATACTTGCATGTATCTTTGTTAGGTGGTATCTTTTGGAGTACATTAGTTAAAAGATTTTTTAGTATGCTTATTGAAGAAGAGACAAAACCAATCAGTGATATCAACCCAGATGCTATCGAGGCAGTTCTTGATGAGGACGTCCATGTTGACGAAGATGTTTTTATTTTTGTAAATACCAATGAAGAGAGTGATGCTGATGAAATAGATATTGCTTTTGCGGCAAACGACGAAGGGTATTGGTAGAGGACAAGACAACAGATATCAGACTGACAGACGACAGACAAAAAAACAAGGACAACCTTCGGTT
>JAYTIW010000027.1:0-5029 GCA_043731575.1 Minisyncoccota bacterium
CTGTTGTCTTGGTTGCTGATATACTACCCTCATGACAACAGACATCAGACGAACAGACAACAGATTTACATACAAATACCGACAAGTAATCAAGCACATTACCTAGTACTTATAGTTTTCTTATTGAATGGTCTGAAGTCTGTTCGTCTGATGTCTGTTGTCTCACTCCGCATTCTTGCATCTCTTCGCGCAACTCTATATACTGAGCTCACAATGTTTTCTTCTATTGCAAATGTCATCTTAAATTCAGTTTCTGACATGATGCAGAATCCGGTTTCAATCACTATTTTTGGAATCCTTGCTCTTGTTGTTTGTTCCTTATGTATTGCCATGTTTTCCCCTTCTGCACGTGATGTTCTGGTACGAATAAAACTCCTTGAAGAAGACGAAGAGCCTTCATCCCTTCTTATTTGGATCATTAGTATTATTATTTTAGTAAAGCTAGTACAAGCATTTCTTATTCAACCGTTTATCGTCGATGGAGCGTCCATGCTTCCGACATACCATAATAAAGAATTTCTACTTGTTGATAAATTCTCATATCGTGTAAATAATCCAGAACGTGGGGATGTTATGATTTTTAAACTCTACGAGAATATTAACAACCCTTACGAAGGTAAGCACTTAATAAAGCGTGTCATTGGGCTACCTGGTGAGCGTGTTGTTGTTAAAAAAGCTGTTACAACTATTTACAACAAAAAAAACCCTAACGGATTCGTACTTGATGAACCTTTTGTCTCTTTCAAAGATACAACTAAAGATATTGATATAGCGCTTGATGACCATCATTATTTTGTTATGGGAGATAATCGTGCTCAAAGTTACGATAGTAGAGACTGGGGGTCTCTTGATGAAATTAATATTAAAGGTCAAGTACTCTTTAGAGTCTACCCCTTCAAACAAGCAGGATACGAACCAGGAAGATATTCTTTTACTAAATAACCACCGACGAACCTTCACCAACACAGTATGAACGAAAATGAAAAACAACCAAAGAAAGAAGTCCCGACATCCCTCAAAGGAATGGAAGACCTTATTGATGATAGGTACTATGCTTTTCAAGGTCTCTTCGAGAAAGCTCAAGAAGTTGCTGTCTACTACGGCTTTAAGCCAATAGAAACCCCTGTTCTTGAGCAAGAAGAAGTTTTCGTATCTGCTATTGGTGAAGGTACGGATATTATTGATAAAGAAATGTACACCTTTAAAACAAAAGGTGGTGAAAGATTGGCACTTCGCCCAGAATATACTGCAGGAGTTATGCGAGCGTACCTTGAACACGGTATGCAAACACTCCCTCAGCCTGTTATGCTCTATTCATACGGCCAAACATTTCGTCATGACAAACCACAACGAGGGAGATGGAGACAGTTCCGACAGTTCAATTTAGAAATTTTAGGAACCTCTAAATCAATTGCTGATGCACTCATTATTCGTACACTAACAACTATTCTAGAGGAATATGGTTTTAAGGATCTTATTGTTGACATCAACTCAATGGGAGACAAGGAGACTCGTCCAGCATTTATAAAAGAACTAACCACCTACTACAAAAAACATTTAGAGGGACTTTGTAAGGACTGCCACGAGCGTATCAAGACCAATCCACTTAGACTTTTAGATTGTAAGCAAGAGCAATGTCAGCCATTTAAAGATAACGCCCCTTCTTCTCTTTCCTATCTTTCTAACGATGCTCGAGCTCACTTCAAGGAAGTACTTCAGTATCTTGAAGAAATGGCTATACCGTACCGGGTAAACAATAGTCTTGTTCGTGGGCAAGCATACTATACCCGTACTGTCTTTGAAGTAATCAAAGTTGATGTTGATGAGAATGGTAAAGAAAAAGAACTTTCTATTACAGGGGGAGGTCGTTATGACAACTTAGCTCGCATGATGGGGAGTAAAAAAGATGTTCCGGCAATTGGTACAGGACTCAGCATGGAACGAATCATGATGTTCCCTGAATGTAAACAAGTCGCACCTCGTATTATGAAGACTCCAAAAGTATACTTTATACAACTTGGATTCGAAGCGAAGTTAAAGAGTCTTTGTATTATGGAAACACTTCGTAAAGCACGTATCCCGGTCTACCAATCCATTTCAAAAGATTCTCTTGGGGCACAACTATCTCATGCTGAAAAAATGGAGACACCTTACTGTATTATCTTTGGACAAAAGGAAGCAATGGATAACACGGTGATTGTGAGACACATGGGGACACGATCACAAGACACCGTGAAGATTGATGCACTATCGGATTACATTAAACATCTTAAGTAACAGACTGTAGACTTTAGCCAGTAGACTGTAGTAATGGATACATGTTTTCCTATTTTCTTCACCTGTGATAGTATTACAAAAGATCTTTACTTCATACTCAAGGAGGAATACTGTGTCGCACTTTTTACTTTTTGTAGCTTCTCTTCTACTTCTCTTTCTTATGCTTCATCTAAAGAACTCACTATCTTTTGCCAGTGTTTGTGCTTGGTGTGATGCAGATGACGCTCTTAAAGCGTGGAGAGATACGAACCCAACAAGTTATATAGGTCAATCTGAAGAAGCAAAAAAGCTACTGAAGCAACTTATTGATTCTTATGGCGCTTTCTTGAAAACTCACCCTTTCATTAAAGATCACAATCATAAAGAATATCTTCTTACTCTTTTTAATGAACTTCCTCCAGAACCCCCAAAGCCAAGAAAAAAAATACCGATGTTTCAAAAGCCCTTTACCGATAAAGGGCTTTTAATTTGTAAAATATATGCCTTTATGGTAGAATTGCACCTACATATGTCAAACGTCAACGTAGAAGTAAAAAAGAATGCAAGCGAGAATGCTCTCTCTCTTATTCGTCGTTTTCAGAAACGAGTTCAGGAATCAGGAGTTCTTCCAAGAGTTCGTGGCATTCGTTACAACGATCGTCCACTTTCAGCCCTTAAAACAAAACGAGCCAAGCTTAAAAAACTGGCCAACCTCGCAAAGTACGAAGAAGATAAGAAGATGGGAAAGGTAATCGAACGAAAGAAAGGACGAAGATAAGAAAAAGGAGTGCCTTAAGGCACTCCTTCTTTCATTGTGCTATCATTAAGAAAATCTTAATATTCTATGGCATTACTAGAACTTCACAACCTCACTATCATTCGGAAAGGTGGAAAACTCCCTTCTCTTCCTTTTGTGGAGATTAAAGAAAAACTCCTTACCAAAAAATACAACCTTACCATTGTTTTTTGCTCTCCAAAAGAGTCGAGAGAAAGAAATAAAAAATATAGAAATAAAGACTACCCAACGAACATACTCTCATTCCCTCTTAGTGAAAGCGAAGGAGAAATATATATATCACTCTCTACAGTACGAAGTGATGCCAAAAAGTTCGACATGCCCTATATCAAGTTCCTTCACCTCCTTATGATCCATGGGAGCCTCCATTTGAAAGGACACGCTCATGGTAGTACAATGGAAGAGTTAGAGCAGAAACACTTAACTACATTTTTCCGTGGCACGTAATCAAGAGACAATGATAATAGGTATTGATATTGGAAGTGGCAACCTCCGTGCTGTTGGGGCTGTTCGTCATGAAGACCGAAAATACCCAACTGTTGTCGCAACATACAAAAAACCAATTGATGGAGTGGATCGAGGTAACATCATCGACGAGCGTGAAGTAGCGAATGCTATCAATGAAGCTATTATAGCGCTTGAAGAGCAGTCTGGTAACTCAACACTTCACACGCTTATCTCTTTAGGTGCTACCGGTCTTTCGTCCCATCATGCAAGTGGCTATGCTCAAGTCTCTCGCGGAGATGCATCGGTAACTGATCTTGATATTGAAAATGCCATCAAAGACGGAAACCGTGCCATCCCTGATATTCGTAACAAATCCATTGTACATGCCATTCCAATGGACTATAAAGTAGATGGTAATAAAATACAAGGAAGTATTATTGGAGTGCGTGGTAATAAACTTGAAGCAAAAACGTTGTTCATTACTTACCCGCTTCAGTGCATGAATGTACTTAAAAAAACTCTTGAGAGTGCTGATGTTCGTGTGACAGATATCGTCGCTGGACCAATCGCAGAAAGCATACCCCTTCTCACCAAGAAGCAAAAGATCGCAGGCGTCGCACTTATTAATATCGGCCAAGCAGTTACCTCACTATTGGTATACGAAAAAAACATTCCTCTTCTTGTTTCGACTATTGCAGTTGGAGGGGATGACTTCACCAAAGACATCGCACTTGGTATGAAGATCACTCTTGAAGAAGCTGAAGAAATGAAATGTGGCCGCGCAACCTATGCATACTCAAAAAGAAAAGTTGAGGAGATTATCGAAGCACGGTTAGAAGACCTTTGTGCTAAGATCACAAAAGAACTTACACGTATACAGCGGTCAGAACTTCTTCCGGCTGGAATTATTGTTACCGGGTTATCATCACAAGTAATGCGTCTTGAATATATTTTTAGAAATGAACTTCGTCTCCCTATAAAAATTATTACGAATGAACTCGTAAGAATCACAGGAGATGATCTTCGTGATGGTGGGTGGGCAAGAAGTTACGGGCTTACATTCCTTGCTCCACATGATACTGAAAAAGATGTTATTAAAGACCTAATAACATCAACTTGGAATCGTGTCAAAAAGGTACTTTCTCAATTTTTACCTTGATATATAAAGGTTTTTGCATACTTCATCCAAAAAACCAGACCTTTGCAAAAAAAGCTTGCAGTTGGTATAGTTACTATATAATAATGTAATGATATCTAATTCCCTATGGCAAAAGTAAACCCTGAAATTGAAAGCTTCGCACGCATCAAAGTAATTGGTATCGGAGGAAGTGGTAAAGGAGCACTCAATCACATGATTAACTCTAAACTTCAAGGAGTTGAATTCATCGCAATGAACACTGACACTCAGGATCTTCATCACTCACTCGCAGAAAAGAAAATTCATATTGGAAAAAATCTTACAAAAGGGCTCGGGGCTGGTATGGATCCAGAAGTTGGGAAGCGTTCAGCCGAAGAAACTCGTGAAGAAAT
>JAYTIW010000028.1:0-4934 GCA_043731575.1 Minisyncoccota bacterium
CGGCGTTCAGGTCCTCGCGCACCACGTTTTCAATGATAGCGAGCTCTAACTTTTCCCTGTTATCATCCCCGATGCGTATAATGCATGGTACGGCATTCAGGCCTGCAAGGCGACTTGCCCTCATTCTCCTCTCACCAGCTATTAACTGATAGATAACATTAATAGAGCCATCATCCCCATGCTCTTCCATACGACTAACTACAAGGGGTTGTAATATGCCATATTGTCTTATGCTGTCGGACAATTCTTGTAATGCTATCGGGTCAAACTCGCGCCTTGGCTGATAAGGATTAGGAACAAGTTTTTCTATCTCTAACCAATATATTGAATTTTCTATTGTTGCTGCCATAAATTTATATTCTTTCTACACTTACGAGTCTAGGTTCTAGATTATTTAATAGATAACCTTTGATAAAATCAACCTCATCATCAAGTCCGTTAAATCTACCCTCTAATCCATCAAATCTATTTTCAAGTCCGTCAAATCTATTTTCAAGGTTATCAAATCTTTTATTCAAATCTTTTATACCATCTCTCATTTCAGATAACTGATCATTAACAACTCTAAAATCGTCCCTCATTCCTTCTGCTACTACAGTATAAGAAGTTATTGCTATTTCCCTTGTATCTTTATTTGATTTTTCTATTATTTGATTTGCTTGATTCACAAAATCTTTCATAAAATCTTCTAAATTAAATTCTTCTTCTACTTTTTTCATATTTTAATTATAACACTTTTATTAAAAATAAATTAGAGAAATTAACATAGAAAAAAGCCTCAAAATATGTTATTATTTAAAAGTTAATAAATAAATAGCCGATGTGACGGAATGGTAGACGTAAGCGACTCAAAATCGCTCGGGGCAACCCATGAGAGTTCGAGTCTCTCCATCGGCACAAATAGAGACAAAACGGCTTTCAAATGGCTTAAATCCCAAATTAAGCATATATTTCAAGTCATTATCGAAAATAGAAAGTTCAGAAAAGATAATACGAGTTATCTCGTCTTTCTCGTATAAATCAGCATAATCCCAGTACAAAACAACGTTTCTTAAAAGTTCAGAAATTTTCTCTATATCATTGATAGTTTCCCTCATTGCTTCTTCTGAAACCTGTTCTTCAAGCATAAGAGAAGATATTTTTGATTCGAGGTTTAATTCCTCTTCTTTTAATTCTTCAGGTTGATATGTACCAACTTTCAACAAGTGAATCTTATTTTCACGAAGATAAGCAAGATCCTCACGGAGTTTCTTTTTTTTACGATCGTTGCTTTCAATAGTTTTGAGACGCTTATTCTCAGTAAGTCCAATGTCATTACAGAGTCTCTCTTCAAAACCAACTAACTCTTTCTCTGTAAAAGTGAGTTTCTCGATTAGGGGTTTAAGGTGGGAATCCAAAAACTTTTTTACATTAAAATTTCTATTACTGTTTGCACAACCAAGTTGACACTTAAGAGCACAGTACAAGTGACCCTTTTTTGGATAGGGGTTATATGAACGCCTACAAGCGTCACACACGATAATACTACGGAAAGGATAGTCCAACGGCTTATTATAATGCTTACTTTTATTTTTCTTCGTGAGTTCAGTTTGAACCCTTTCAAAAAGTTCAGTACCAACTAAGGCTTCATGACTATTACTTTTAATCCATTCATTGTTGTCGCCGAGAAAATAACCTATATAAAACCGATTCCTGAGAATAGGTTGTACTGTTGTATATAGAACAGAGTGAGAGACTTTTTCTCGTGAATCAAGAACGTCCTCCACTTCATCTGATTGAACCTCTATCTTAGATCGTCTTTTACGGCGTGGAGGCATAGTAAAACCTTCCTCATTAGCCCACTTAGCAATGTCTGCGAGTGACCAACCCTCATCAGCCAATTCAAAAAAACGCTTAATAAAAGGTGCTCTAGTAGGATCAAATGGCTTTAAGTCTACGTTTCCCTGATTAAGATACCCAACAGGTGCTTGACAGGAACACAAACCGTCCTCTCTATTTTTATTTAGTGTTGCAGTAACTTTCTCGCTTGTAATTCTTGAATAATGTTCCGAAACCATTCCATCAATGTCCATATGCAAAGCACCAGAACTATTCTTTTCATATTTTGCTAAACTAAAACGAATGTCCACACCATTCTTAATTAATTTTTTAATAATATTATTGTCTGTCTGATTTCTACTTGCACGATCCCAAGACAAAAAAATCACACCCTTAAAGAGTTTCTTATTCAAAAAACCAACAAGTCTATAAAACTTAGGTCGCTCAATTGCAAAAGTAACACTACCATCATTACCAAAAATCATAACATCGTCCTCCTTGAAAGATGAATGTTTCTCGGTAATAACACCATTTGTAAACAAACCTTTGAGATTCAGGTCGGCAATCTTTAATAATGTCTTTTTTGCAAAGGCAACATTTGTAGATAATTGATACTCGAGTGAGTTTTTTTGGTTCTCTGTGTCGTCAGTACTTTTTCTGTCATAGATCACATGAAAATCTTTGTACTTACCTGAATTAATTTCATCTATTATTTCATCTTCGCTCATAATTTTCATCTCTTAGTGATGTTACCATACCTTATGCAAAATCCGTCGTTTTTCATCCTTCTATCGATCTTCCTCAACACTTCTCCAAGACTTGATACTGATTTCAGGGTTTCAGTAGAAAAACAGTTGAGAGTTTTTTCACGAACAGAAAACTCAACACTTTTCTCTGTGTTAAGTTCTTTGTTTTTTATTTCACTGTTCGTTATTTTAGTTATCATAAAAATTCATTCAAAGAGGAAAGGAAATACCAAGCCCCCCTACCCCCCAAGGAAACCTATTCGGTAATCTAGGGGTTGGTGCGAGGACTTTATTCCGATTTCTCTCGGAGTCATCTTGGGTCTTGCTCTACATCTTTGTCATAGATTAGTTACTCCTTTGTCCGCCAAGACCTTCTACACGTAGCGGACAAATCACTTACTTCTGGAGGGTATTACTTCATTCACGTCGGATGAGGTTTCTACCTGTTTGTATTTAATCGGCATCCAAGAGGTGGCTACAAACTACAGCCCACCAATCCTCTCAGTATGGTATTTCAAAACCATATGTAGATTATGCAGTTTCAAAAAAATTCTGTAGAATTCTGATATATTTTAAGAAATACAAAATACCCTTATCGAATAAGGGTATTTAAGTGGATAAATTCTGAACAAGTAGGTTGTCCCCAAGGATTACTTTTTATTATTGAAATCTATTCCAATTGAATGGACAACCTTTATTAGTTCTTTACCATTTGGCATAGGAGAAGGTAGTTTCGCTTTTTTTATAAAACCATTCTGATTCCCCGTAAGGTTATCTTGGATAAACTTAATCAATTTATTATCTGGCTGGCCCTTTCTTTTTTTGTCAATTTTTTTGGCACCTAAAATTAAATCCTTGTATAATGCAAGGCCACCATCACCATCGGTTAAAGAAAAAAGAATATCAAATACTTTATAATAAAGTGCTCTCTCATCAAGTTCGATTAAACTGTTTTCAAAATAGTAATTTGGACCATCTTTTGTAATATATTGAAACTCAGATCGATCAAGAAAATCTTTTGGGTCTATTGCAGATATTTTTGGATTGAAAACAACTGAATAAACAAGATCATATTTTTCAACATGGAAATCACCTTTTACAAAATTATTAACTTCATCAGCATTATCATTAACAGTCTCAAAAACTAATTTGCGTTCATAACCATTTTTGTATACAAAGCGTCTGTTTGTTTGCTCTTCTATCGTTAAAAGAATCTCTCCCAAATATTCTTCATTTTTAAGTAAAGGAATTTTATTTATATATGGATCAAATTCAAAATTTCTTTTAATAAAATTATCTACCTTATCTTCCTCTTGGTAAAAATCATTGAGCAAAGAAAGTTTAATTTCGATTGAAGTTTTTTGACCTTCATCTTCAAATACTTTCGCTTTACGTTCTAGCAATGAAAAGACTTTTCTTTTATCTAAGTCGAGAGTACTCATGAGACTGATTATAACATTTTTATATATAAATGAGTTATAATAAATATGTAGTATGAGCATAGAAATAGCAGTCAATCCAAATACAAAAGTCCCCTCAGTGGCAACAGTTCTACGAGGCTACTTTGGGTTGGGAGAGTTTGGAATAAAACTGGTAGACAGTGAGACGGTATTCAGGGAGAGTGATGTAAAGGTGGTGGCACAAATCCCCAATACCGCATTTGATACATATCAAACAGACTCCCGATCTAACGGGAATCTAACGGGAAAAGTGGGAGGTGTGATAAAGTTCCAAAAAGGAAATACATTTTCAAGAGGTAGAATAGATGGTTCAAAGAATAAGAAAAACCAAAGCGATGATAGACATATTCTTAGACCCTATCCACAATCCCACCCTTCCCAACCCCACAACCTTGCAATATACTTAAACAATGCAAAACAATTTAAATATTAAAGAAAAAAGAAAACCGTATCAATCAGATTTAACAGATAAGCAATGGGAATTAATAAAAGATTTCATACCAGAAATAAAATCAAATAAAAATACAGGTGGCAGACCTTCTCTCTACAGTAGGAGAGAAATAGTAAATGCAATACTTTATGTACTTTCTAGTGGATGTAGGTGGATAGATTTACCACATGACTTACCGGGTAAAAGTATATCTTGGAAGAAGTTTGATGAATGGAGCAAAGAAGGTGTGTGGAAAAAAGTAAATGATTTTTTAATAATTAAAGATAGATTAAGTGTAAAAAAAACGAAACCCCAAGTATCGGTATCATTGATTCACAAACAGTAAAAAGCACTTGTTTTACAACAGAAACTGGTTATGATGCAGGAAAGAAAACAAAAGGTAGGAAGAGACATTTACTGGTAGATACAAGAGGAAATATTTTAAAAGTGATAATACATAGTGCAAGCGTGCAAGATAGA
>JAYTIW010000029.1:0-1946 GCA_043731575.1 Minisyncoccota bacterium
GCGGAGTATCTCAGCGAATACTTCTGCTTCGGGTCTAGAAAAGTCAGAAGCCTTACCATTCCCACCTGCACAAATAACATACTTACCATACCCTTGTAGGTATAATTCTCCTGCACGAGTTGCTACTCGAGTATCATTTGACCCCAATGCAAAAATCGCATCCATTGGTCGCAACTCATGATGCATAAGCATATAGTCCCAAATCTTTTTCGCAAAAATGTCTACCTTAGTGTTATTGTTCATCATCGCTCAAGTGTAGCACTATTACTTTCTACATCTAAATACTACATAGGACGGACCCATGTAAGATTACAAAGAAGTACCCCGAGGCAAGGCCTCGGGGTACTTCAAAGAACAGAAGCTGATCGATGAATAGCAAGAAACTTACCCTCCATATTTTTTATAAAAACTTTCTGAGAGACTCTCGTAGTATAAAATTACTCTTCATCAGCACTATCGCCGAATTCTCCGGTGAAGTTCTGCAATGCTTCGACAATTGGCCCCATACGCAAACATAGGACGACCCTATGCGAAACCAAATGAAGAAGCACTTGAGATTTTGAGGTTGGTTATAGATACTACTTGTAGACATCCTTTCTGTGTTGGACACGTAGAACAACTATTGTGTGTTTATCAAGGTCGAAAATAATACGGAAGTTGCCGACACGGAGCCTGTACTCGCCAGCGTCGTAATTGTGTAGTTTTTTGGCAACGACTTTAATATCGTCGTTATGGAGTTTCTTTGCAACAACTTTAATATCATCTAAATCTTTAAAGTACACAAGCTTTTTATAGAGTTGCTTCTTAACCGTTTGGTCTAACTTTTCAATATCTTTCGCGGATTCTTTTGTGAAGATAATCTTGTAGGACATAGGTGGAGGGTGGAGCTTAAATCACATCTGCGAAGACATCAGACATATCGAGCACTTTACCTTTTAAGTACTGTGCACGAGCATTCTTAATGCTTGCAAGATATTCTTTATCTTTTCCAACAAGTAAGTCCTCATATTCATCAATGTCGATTAAAATAGCACTCGGCACGTCCCTGTCAGTGATAATAAGTGGCTTCTTGCTCTTCTTGACATGGTCCATCGTATCCTTAAAGTTATTGCGGAACTTTGTCGCATTAATTGTTTTTATCATATGGTCAGTATAGTACCCTTGAAATGTACATGTCAAATGTACATTTAAATTTTCTCCTAGGTCTTGCCTCGGAGGCTTACTTTAAAGATTAACAGTTGGGCCGTATGATATGTTGAGACCCCAATTATGCCTGAAAGAATTACTTGACTCAAGACATGCTTTTAAAACATCTTCAGGAATAATAACCACAACTTTTTTACCATATATTTTAATCTGATTCGGAAGGTCTCTATTTATAGCATACAACTGTGCCGAGTACAACACTTGATCTAAAGTGGTAAGAAACTCTTTATCTTTAAGATTTTGACTTGTTACCTCAATTGTAAAAAAACCACTCTCTTCTACTTTTTGTTTAAGAGCATTAGACATGCCGCTCTTCGTTACGACTCGAAAAAGAGGTGAATAATCTTTTTCCTTAAAAATATCCAATTCTTCAAGAAGGATAAGTTCCCTTTCATTAAAAGAAGGGCTCTCTGGCGGGCGTTCCATAGGATTCATATTTTTCGATTATACCACACCACCAACTATTTAGTTTACAATTTTTATGTACCTGGTCTTGCTTTCGTACATTATTCCTCATCAGTAATGTCACCAAATTCACCAGTGAAGTTCTGAAGGGACTCCACAATTGGACCCATGTTACCAATCATGATTTTTGGTAAGCCGTGCCAACTTTCGCGGATTATTTCTTACTTATCGTAGAAACAGTATATTCCAATCCTCTAATGTCCCCTGAAACTACTTTTCAGAATTGATGGGTTTTTGGATTAATTTTTCTAATTTCGACTTTGCTTTTTTCATAT
>JAYTIW010000030.1:0-4886 GCA_043731575.1 Minisyncoccota bacterium
AGTTCCTTTTTTGTGTTCATATGCATATGAACCTAGGGTAACGTTTATTCTTATCTAAAGAGGGTGGTTTCGGTAACAGTTTTAATTATCTATAACGTGTCATTCCAAAATGGTACGGTCACTGGTATACTAGATGACCATGCTACAACAACTTCTTCACAGTAACACTCAATACAAGAGACCTACAACGCCACCTGTCCGTGGGTTTTGGCAGAAGATTATAAACGAAAAGCTCTCAAAAGGAGAAACTATTACTGTGGTAGCTCCTATGGCTGATGTCACCGATATTGCATTTCGTACAATGATAGCAAAGTACTCTAAGCCCTATGGACCAGATGTGATGTGGACAGAATTTGTATCGGCAGATGGATTAAATAGCCCTGGACGCGAAGTCCTTAAAAGGGACTTAGAATTTACGGATATCGAGAGACCTATTGTGGCACAACTCTTCACGTCAACACCTGATAATATGAGAAAGGCTGCAGCACTTTGTAAAGAACTTGGGTTTGATGGTATTGATATTAATATGGGGTGTCCTGATAAAAGTATCGAAAAGCAAGGAGCTGGCGCTGCCCACATAAAAGACTGGCGACAGGCACAAGAAGTTATCCGCGCAGCTCAAGAAGGGGCAGACGGCCTTCCTGTATCAGTGAAGACACGTATTGGATACAACAAGATAGAGTTTATGGAATGGCTACCGAAGATTCTTGAATGCAATATTCCAACACTGACCGTGCATTTAAGAACTCGTAAAGAGATGTCGCTCGTTGATGCGCACTGGAATTTAATGAAAGATGTTGTGAAGATTGTGCGGGATATGACAGGGGAGCTTAAGGATGGAGGTACTATTATTTTAGGAAACGGAGACGTAAAGTCAGTGACACAAGGAAAGACACTCGCCAAAGAAACAGGGTGTGATGGAGTGATGGTGGGGAGGGGGATGTTTGGCTGCCCTTGGTTCTTCCAAGGCGCAGACCACGCAGACCTAGAGCAGACTTCGCAGACAAAAAGCATCGAAGAGCGATTGCGTATCTTAGTAGAGCATACGAAGTTATATGAAGAGAAGTTAGGGGACATTAAAAGCTTCGCTATTATGAAAAAGCATTTTAAGGCTTACGTGAATGGTTTCGATGGTGCCAAAGAATTTCGTACAGAGTTAATGGAATGTGGAAATGCGAAAGAAGTAGAAGAGAAAGTAAAAAGTTTTTTTAAAGTTGTCCACATATAATTATGTATACTAGAACGGACGTTCTAGTATACTAACTACAAGGTACATGTTAAAGATTAACGTAGATTATTTGCTATACGTGCCTTTATAAAGATTCATGCAAACCTCAACTCAACAACAAACATTATTTAGCACATCAGAGGAAAAAGGGCATACATTTACCTTCATTGATCTTTTTGCAGGTATTGGTGGTTTTAGGATTGCATTAGAAAAAGCTGGTGGTGCCTGCCTTGGTTTTTCAGAAATAGATAAAGAGGCCATAAAGACTTATTATGAAAACTTTATCCCATATAATTCAAATGAAATTGATTTCGGGGACATAACTAAGTTAAACTTTCTTCCAAATGTTGATGTCCTTGTTGGTGGAGTGCCTTGTCAATCATGGTCAGTTGCTGGGAAGATGAAAGGTTTCGAAGATCCACGAGGTAGACTTTGGTTAGATACAATAAGAATGGTAGAGTTAAACAAACCAAAAGCTTTCATTTTTGAAAATGTAAAAGGTCTTATTGACCCAAGAAATAAAAAAAGCCTTGACCTCATTATCTCGAGTTTTGAAAATATTGGTTACGAAGTTCAATATAAGTTGCTTAATTCATTTGATTTTGGTTTACCTCAAAATAGGGATCGTATCTACATTGTAGGACTAAGAAAAGACCTCAAAAAGAGAAATAGTTATAACTTCCCTTTTCTAAAGATAAAAAACCAAACAAAACTTTTTAGTTTTATTGATGGCATGAAGCCCTCTTTACAAGAAAAGAGTGTACTTACTTCGCAAGAGCTTTTCGGAGATGTGGTTCCCGTTGGGAGAAATAGATTTCAAAAAGACAACGAATTAAATGATTTTTTTGTTTTTTGTGACACAAGAAATGGACACACAACAATACATTCATGGGATATTATTGATACCACAGAACGAGAAAAAAGTATCTGCTTAACACTTTTACGAAACCGTAGAAAGAAACAGTACGGCCTACAAGATGGAAACCCTATCTCTTTGAGTGAGCTACAAAAATTACTATCTGGTATCACAAGAGAAGAACTCAGACAGTTAGAGGATAAAAAGATTATAAAAGAGGTACAAGGAAAAGGTTTTGACTTTGTTAATTCTAAAAACTCTTCGGGTATCAATGACATCTACCGTGTGTATCTTCCTGAGTCTGATATTTTTTCTACTCTTACTGCAACCGGCACAAAAGATATGGTTGCGACTGAATCAGTCTATGGGAGTTCTCCATTAGAATTCAAGAAAAATTTCATTGAAAAAATTTATAAACAAGGAAAGTACAGAAGAATTACTGCACAAGAGGCATCTAAGCTTCAAGGTTTCCCTTCTGCCTTTAAGTTACATAAAAAAGAAGCAATGGCACATAAGCAATTTGGAAATGCAGTCTCAGTCCCAGTGGTGTATAATGTCATAATATCAATCATCCAGACAGGTATTCTTGATTAAATTATATACAGATATGAAAAAATATAATCTTATTTTTATAACTGATGAAGACTTGTTTAAACATGTTAAAAATACGGTAGAAAAGTACCGTTTTGAGATTGATTTAGGGAAGTTTAACAAGAATCTTCTAGATCCAATTAAGCTCACTTTTGATAGTAAAGTTTACAATAAAGAGTTACAAGAAATAGTTGAAAGTGAGATCATAAGACAACTAGATAAGTCTAATACAAATCATATAGGTTATTTTCATCAGAATATTTTCAAATATTTTGGTAAGGGCTGGAGTGTTCCAGAAAAAGGTTTTGACATTGTTCATATACAAAAGAAAATTTTTGTTGAGATGAAAAATAAACACAATACTATGAATTCTTCATCATCTCAAAAAACATACATGAGAATGATGGCAAAGTTAAATGAAAATCCTAAAGCAACATGTCTCCTCGTTGAAGTAATCGCAAGGAATTCTCAAAATATAAAATGGAGAGTGAGTTTAGATAGTGAATCTGTATCACACGAAAATATAAGAAGGGTTTCTATTGATAAGTTTTACGAAATTGTTACAGGTGAGCAGTATGCTTTTAAAAATCTCTGCGAAGTACTTCCTTTTGTCATCAGAGACGTAATAAAGTCCAGAAAAGTATCTCTTATAAAAAATACTGTATTTACTGAACTCAAAAAAATATCCCCAAATTTACTAAAAAGTCTCTATCTGCTTTCATTTAAGAAATATGAGGGTTTCGAGAAGTTAAAAATGTAACATTATGTCATTACCTCACCTCGCGTTGTATCGAAAATATAGACCGCAGACATTTTCAGATGTGGTGGGACAAGAACAAATTGTCACTCTTCTTGAAAGTTCTATAAAGCAAAAGAAAATCTCCCATGCGTATCTTTTTTGTGGAGGGAGAGGAACTGGGAAAACAACAGTAGCGAGGATATTCGCGCGAGATATCGGCTGTAACCCTGAGGATATTATTGAGATAGATGCAGCGAGTAATCGTGGAATAGATGAGATACGAGAGTTGCGTGATGCAGTGCGCACATCACCATTTTCGTCCCCGTACAAAGTGTATATTGTGGACGAGGCGCACATGCTTACGAAGGAAGCTGCCAATGCACTTTTAAAGACATTAGAAGAACCACCATCTCACGTTATTTTTATACTAGCAACGACAGATCCAGAGAAATTGCCAGCAACTATTGTTTCTCGTTGTCAAAAGATTATTTTTCAGTCTCCTGCACTTTCTACGCTTGCAGATAGACTAGTCTACGTAGCAAAAGAAGAAGAGAAAGTTCTGGATGAGGATGCCGCACTCCTCATTGCTCGTCATGGCAAAGGGTCATACAGGGATGCACTTGGAATACTTGAGCAAGTACTCACTGTCGGAGAAAAAACTATTACACTTGAGGATACTATTCTTCAACTAGGTACACCAGACAAATCCATTCTTTTAGATTTACTCAAAGCATTATGCGCAAAAGATGAAAAAGAAATTACACACACAATAGTTTTTCTTCAAAAGAAAAACAATTCTGCCCTCAAAACGTACGATGAATTTTTAGAACTCATCCGTACAGGGCTTCTGATTCGTGTTGGTGAAGTTAAGTCTCAGGATGAACAACTTACAAACCTGACAAAAGAACATGGGACAACCATTGTATCTAAACTCATCCTTACACTTCTTGAAAAGAGGCATCTTTTGGAAGTTTCAGACAACCATAGCTGGAGTGCTTTCCTTGCAATTTTATTATTTGAGGTAGAAATAGTTTAACTATTCCGGAATAAGGTAAAATCCAGCTGTTGCAGTAAGAATCCAACATACAGTTGAAAAGGCTCCACTTATAAAAAGCGGAAGTTTTTCTTTAAGCGTTAGTGAAGCGAATGACCTCGTCGTTGCTATTTTTTGTAAGTAACTAATAACGATACTATTTATGATAAGTGCTATCACAAAACTCATTTTCAGATAAAATTGCGGGCGAGTAAGTAAAAACTCTCGAAGTGGCCAAAAGAGAGAGAACCCTGTAATAATCATGAGTCCAAGTAGAGTTGAGATGCGATAGTAATATTTTTTTGCTTCACTCACCTCTAGTGTTTTTATTCGCATTTAATACCTCGCAGCTCTGCTGCGAGGACTACGATAAGGAAGGGTTTGGGAAACCTTTGGTTTCCAAACATAATCTAGTGCGGAGCACCTAGATACCCCGCCG
>JAYTIW010000031.1:0-1920 GCA_043731575.1 Minisyncoccota bacterium
TCCTGAATCAGTAGATTCATGGCTTTGCCATAAATAAAACTTTTCCTTAAAAATCTTCCCTTATCTTTCGGTGTTTAATTTGAGGTGGGTTCTAGGGGAAGATTATAGATGTTAGACATTAGATTTTAGATTAACTTCAAAAGCGACACATTGTGATATCGCTTTTGAAATTATTTTTTCTATCTGCTTAGGTTAAATATAATAATCCCGCCAATAACAGCTCACAACAACCCAAAGAACAAGGTACTGTGCTTTCTTTTCATACCTCCACCAAAAAGCTTGGCAATACAAGCTCAACGAGATAAACCAAGAATGGTTTCTTCTTCATAAAAACTAACTAATAGTTTCTTAAACGTTCTGACTTCTCGTGCGAACGAATTTTTTCATGTACCTTTGCCTCAATCTGTCTGATACGTTCACGAGTGACTCCGAATTCTGCACCCACTTCTTCAAGAGTATGCATCACACCGTCGAACTCCCCAAGTCCATTTCGCATCTCAACAATCTTGCGCTCCTTTGGAGAAAGATCATCTAAGATTTCGTTAATTTGGTCTGAAAGAATACGGTGAGATGCCTCAGCATCTGGTGAAAGAATTTTGTCGTCTGCAATAAATTCACCAAGAGTCGACTTATCATCATCATCCCCAATAGGCTTCTCAAGAGAGACAGTGTCCTGATTAATATTTTCAATAATATGAATCTTATCAACATCTACCCCCATCTCAACTGCAATTTCTTCTGCAAGAGGATCTCGTCCGAGATCCTGTGAGAGACGACGAGTGACTTGTTTGTACTTAGCGATTGTTTCTACCATGTGCACAGGAATACGAATAGTACGTGACTGATCGGCGAGCGCTCGAGTGATCGCTTGACGTATCCACCATGTAGCATATGTTGAGAATTTGAATCCTTTTGAATAGTCGAACTTTTCTACTGCCTTAAAAAGACCTAAATTGCCTTCTTGAATGAGGTCAAGAAGTGTAAGGTCAGAACTTCTCCCAACATATTTTTTAGCAATTGAAACCACTAGACGAAGATTAGCTTTTGCAAGAAGTGTCCCTGCTTCCATATCCCCTTTTTCAATACGAATAGCAAGTTCACGTTCATTCTCACCTGAAATGAGTGGATACTGACCAATCTCACGAAGATACATTTGGATGCTGTCATGAGTACTATCTCTGCCTTCCATTTTAAGAAGGTCTTCATCCATATCAAGAAGATTCCCACCCTCTAGGATGTCGATACCTGCCTGATTAATCTTCTCATACAACTCTTCAAGGTATAAAATATCAAGTTCAATAGTTGGAAAGTATCGAATAATTTCATCATACGTAATAAAACCACGCTCCTTTCCTTTTTGGATAAGCTCTTGTTCATTCTGATCACGCGTTGTAACTCTTTTTGGTTTTTCTACAATCTTCGCCTTAGATGGGCCAGTTTTAATGGTAAAAGCCTTCGGCTTGTACTTTGGTTTAACTTCAACTGTTGGTGCTGATTTTTTTAGTACAACCTTTGCTAATTTTTTAAGTGGAACCTTCTTAGAAACTGGCACTTGTTTTTTTACTGCAAGTTTCTTTGTCCCACGAAGCGTACTTGTGGGGTGATATCTAGGTATGACTTTCTTCGCTGTCTTCTGTACATTTTTAGTACTTTTATTTTTAAGTGTTACTGTAGATTTTGTAACAGTCTTTTTTGCTTTCGCATTTTTTAGTACGGTTTTAGCCGTAGTTTTTTTTGGTGCACTCTTTTTTTGTGAAGATACTTTTTTCGCCATATAAACGGTACCTGCGATTATAACACAAATAAACTATATAGTCTATATAGAGTCTTCTCCAATCCCTAATGTCCCCTGAAACCGTATTCCATAGTAACGCTAATGTCCCCTGAAATATTGCGTATAGGAATCATCTTCTCATAATG
>JAYTIW010000032.1:0-12043 GCA_043731575.1 Minisyncoccota bacterium
TCTGATAGATATAGAAACAGGAGACGGAGATTTGGTCTGAGGTTTAACCTGATAGCAGGGTTGTATAACTATGAGATTTAGACTTTTGAAAGAGGTCTAATATAATTATTCAAAAGATGCAAAAAATTTATATGTGGGAGAAAAGATTGTTTCGATTCCAGGGCTTGATCTGAAGACATTTAATGTCGTCTCAGTTGGTATAGTGAAAGATTCTAAAAATGTATATTTCACTACACAAGGCCCAAAGGCACTCGGAACCGGCCCGTATGCGATCCTCAAAGAAGCAGACGCAGCAACATTCGTTGTCGACAAAGATGGTATTCCTAAAGATAAAAATCATGTCTTTACTTGGCGCAAGGATCATTTTGCTATTTTAGAAGGAGCAGATCCAGTAACAATTAAAAAAATTGGAACGGCATGCAATGATCTTGAGTATTCTAAGGATAAAAATAATGTCTATATTGATCTGGAACAAACAACTGTCGATGCAAAGTCTTTTATATATTATAATTCGTTTACGGGCACACGTTACTCACCGATAAGTTCATATGCAAAAGATAAAAAATATGTGTATCTTTGTGGAAAGCCAAATAAAGATATAGATGTTGCCACATTTAAGGTATTAAAACCAGAAACACCAGACGCTAAATACGTAGATATTTTAGGTCAATCTCTTGATGTTGGTAGTGAATATTTGGTGTGGAACGAAACACCAATTTCTTATGCTAAAGATAAGAATCATTTATACATGAATGGTAATGTGGCAAATAATTTTAAGTTTGACAGTGAAACCTTTACACAGCTTTATAATAGTTATACAGGGGTATATTTTAAAGATAAAAATAATGTATATAAGCATGTAACTCAAGTGAACGTTAGCGAGGAAGCGTCAGGAGGTCCAGAAATTATCGAAGGACTTGACCCAGCAACCATCCGACCAATTAGTAATTCTTGGTCATACTTCAAAGATAAGAACAGTGTTTATATGAGTGGGGGGAAAATGGATGGAGCTGATCCTGCAACGTTTGAGTGGATAAAAACCAAAAGAGTGGCGTATGATAAGCTATGGATGAAAGATAAAAATCATATTTATTTAGAAGGTAAAGTGATTGAGGGGGCTGATTTAGCTACATTTTATGTTGTTCAGGTTGCTCCCGAGACTATAAATTTTGAAGGTAAAGATATTAGAAAAAATGAATCTGGGTATGCATTTAATATAGGTAAAGATAAAAATCATGTTTATGATGAGAGTGGAAAAGCTGTACCAGGTCTTATTCCGACAGATTGTACAATAGTTCTTCCAAGGAAGTGTTTTCTGAAACCGCCTGTTCTGTATACAGATTTTGGACCATAAATTCTTATATAATAGAAAAAGTTGGGTTTTATTATTTATTTGTGTTGCATCCACGCTAACATAGTTTTTTCGTGAGAATTACCTTGCGCAAGTGCGACGGCATGAGCAGAGGTGATTTTTCACCAGAAAAATACACCGTGTAATTCGATGAAAAAACTTAAAAAAGAACCCCACGTTGCGACTACGCTTTGCGGGGCAAGTTTTACAAAAGTATTTATAATAGAAAGATATAAAGTAGTTGCATTTACTACAATCTTGTGATATTATAGCGAGACTCACTTAGCAACTACTGAAGACTCTGCTTGGCTAGGTAGTAGCAATCGTTTATTAGTTTCTTTTATTTATATAATTAATTAGTCCAATATCCCCAAGGAGCTCGCACAGGCTAGCACTAGGGAGACAAGACCCAACAAAAACATATGGCAGAAAATTTCGATCGTTCAAAACCACACGTTAACGTAGGAACCATTGGTCACGTTGACCACGGAAAGACAACGCTTACAGCGGGCATCTTAAACGTTCTTCATTTAATGGATAAAACTATTAAGACAAAAGGAGTGGACGAAATTGACAAGGCTCCAGAAGAAAAGGCTCGTGGAATTACAATTTCACTTTCTCACTCAGAGTATTGGACAGTTAATCGTCACTACGCACACATCGATGCGCCAGGTCACGCTGACTATATCAAGAACATGATCACAGGAGCCGCTCAAATGGACGGTGCTATCCTCGTGGTTGCTGCAACTGATGGTCCTATGCCACAGACTCGTGAACACATCCTCTTAGCCAAGCAAGTGGGTGTGCCGAAGATGGTTGTATTCTTGAATAAGTGTGATATGGTTGATGATCCAGATATGATTGAACTCGTTGAAGAAGAAATCCGTGAACTCCTTACCAAGCAAGGTTTTGACGGTGTTAACACTCCAGTTATCCGTGGTTCAGGTCTTAAGGCTTCAGTAGCAACAGACATCAATGATCCATGGGCACAGAAGATTGTTGAACTTATGACCGCTCTTGATACTTGGATTCCAGTTCCAGAACGTGATATTACAAAGCCTTTCCTTATGCCTGTTGAAGACATCTTCACTATTGAAGGACGAGGAACTGTAGTAACAGGACGTATTGAACGTGGTGTTGTTAAGATCAACGAAGAAATTGAAATCGTCGGACTTAAGGATACTGTTAAAACAACAGTAACTGGTATCGAAATGTTCAACAAGTCACTTCCAGAAGGTATTGCAGGAGATAACGCCGGTATTCTTATTCGTGGTGTTAAAAAGGAAGATATTATGCGTGGACAGGTTCTTGCTAAAGTTGGTTCTGTAAAGCCACACACAGAATTTGAATGTGAAGTATATATCCTTAAGAAAGAAGAAGGTGGACGCCACACTCCGTTCCTTAATGGTTACAAGCCACAGTTCTACGTGAGAACAACTGACGTAACAGGCGAAGTAACTCTCGCAGCAGGAACAGAAATGATTATGCCAGGAGATACAGCTAAATTCACAGTGAAGCTTCTTGCACCAATTGCTCTTGAAGAACAAGGACGTTTCGCTATCCGAGAAGGAGGTAAGACTGTTGGAGCAGGAGTGGTGACTAAGATCATTGCATAACTAGCTACTAGGGTAAAGGAAAATCATCAACATAAAACCCTAAGCAAAAATTATTATGACAGCAACTGAAACAGCTACAAAGACAGCATCAAGAAAACCTGCCAAGACGACCAAGGCAAAGGTAAGTAAAGTACAAGATACTCAGAAACTTCGTATTCGCGTACGAGCATATGAAAGTAAAGTACTTGATGCTTCTGTAAAGCAGATCATCGACACAGCACGACGTTTCGAAGCTGTAATACTTGGACCAATCCCACTTCCTACAGAAATAAAACGTTACACTGTTAACCGCGCATCGTTTATTTATAAAGATGCACGAGAGCAGTTCGAAATGCGTGTCCATAAACGCCTCGTTGATATCGTCAATCCACAGCCTAAGTTAATCGAAGCACTGACAAATTTGTCACTTCCTTCTGGAGTAGACATTGATGTGAAGATGGCATAAACACTAGATAACAGACCGCTTCGCTTACAGACAACAGAAAAAGACACGAAATACAAAATCACCATGAAATTCACTTTAGCAACAAAACAACATATGACTGAGTTCTTCTCCGCAGATGGGAAGGTTCATTCCGCAACCCTTCTTAAAGCTTCGCCTCTTACGGTGACGGCGCTTAAGACTGTAGAAAAAGATGGATACGTTGCCGTTCAGGTTGGGCAAGGTGCTCAAAAAGTATCACGCACTTCAAAAGCTCTTGCTGGACACTTAGGTGGTCAAGCGTATTCTGTTGTTAAAGAATTTCGCACAGAATTTGGTTCACTGGCAGTTGGTGCTACGATCGCGTGTGATATTTTTAACAAAGGAGACGAGGTGACACTCTCAAGTGTTTCTAAAGGAAAAGGTTTCCAAGGTGTTATGAAGCGCCATGGTATGCATGGAGGATGGCATCAACACGGACAGAAGCATTCAATGCGTGAAGTTGGATCTATTGGCTCAACAGGTCAACAGCGTGTCAACAAAGGAAAGCGTATGCCAGGAAGAATGGGAAGTGACAGAATTACACGTAAGAATGTTACAGTTCTTGATGTTGACGCAGAGAACGGCCTTATTCTCGTTAAAGGAGCTGTTGCAGGAAAGCGTGGAACTTTTGTCGAAATACGACAAACGCAGACTCACGCAGACTAAACGCAGACGATGCAGAAAACACAGTAACTAAAAAATCATGAAAGTAAATGTCTACACAATGGAAGGTAAAGTAAGTAAAACACTCGATGTCCCAGAGGCTATCTTTGGTGCCACTTGGAATGCTGATCTCGTGTCACAAGTGCTTTATTCACAAGCGTCTAATCGCCGTGCTGGAACTGCACATACAAAAGATAGAAGTGAAGTTCGTGGAGGAGGCAAGAAACCATGGGCACAGAAAGGTTCAGGGCGTGCTCGTCACGGCTCATCACGTTCTCCAATTTGGAGACACGGAGGTGTAACATTCGGTCCACGAAATGACAAGGATTACAAAAAAATTATTCCGAAAGGAATGAAAGTTGCAGCACTCTTTTCACTTTTATCTGCAAAGGTAAAAGCGGGAAAAGTAATATTCCTTGACGAAGTTCCTACACAGACTGGTAAAACAAAAGAAGCGAATATTGCAATGGAAGGGCTTACAACTATTGAAGGATTCGGAACATTGTGTCACAAGAAGCCAAACAATGTGTATCTTTCAATCAAGAAAGGTGACGATACAACAAAGCGCGCATTCCGTAATCTTCCATACATGACACTTCATAATATGGAAGATCTTAACCCACTTGATCTTGCTAACACTCGTTACCTCGTTATTGCTAATCCAGAGGAGACTATCTCATACTTGTCTTCAAAACTAGGAGATAAGGTAAAAGCTTCAGTTCACACAAGTAATTAAACGTATATGGCAAAAAAGACTACTACAACCGCAAAAGAAGTTATTGTTAATAAGGTAATTATTGCACCTCGTATGACTGAAAAGGCGAGCGCCCAATCATCTGCTAACGCATATACGTTCATTGTTGCTAAGAATGCAACTAAAGAAACTGTACGCGACGAGATCAAGAAAGAGTACAAAATTACGCCACTTGCAATTAATATCACGAACATGCCACGAAAGAATACTTTTATTCGAGGGAAGTTTGGCACACAAGCAGGTATTAAAAAAGCGATTGTTTTCTTGAAGAAAGGAGATACGATAGCGTTGAGTTAGGTTACAGTCTGACAGACAATACATACCATACACATACCATGAAAACATATAAACCAATCACCCCATCACGTCGTAAGATGACAACGGTAACGTACCGTGGAGTTCTCACAACGAATGATCCATACAAACCGCTTACTACAGGATTCCGTCGTGGATCTGGTCGTAACGCATACGGTCGTATCACATCTCAACACAGAGGAGGAGGTCACAAGCGCTCATTCCGTGAGATTGACTTCATGTACGACAAGATGGACATTCCTGCGAAGTTACAGACTGTTGAGTACGATCCTAACAGATCAGGATTTATTGCTCTTGCTTCATACGCAGATGGTGCTAAGAGGTATATTCTTATTCCAAAGTCAATGAAAGTAGGGGATACATTTATTGTGTCAGAAAAAGCAGACATAGAAGTTGGTAATCGTATTATGTTACGGAATATTCCTGTTGGAACATTCGTTTTTAATATTGAGCTTAAGCTTCGCGCAGGAGCAAAGCTTGTTCGTTCAGCGGGAACATTTGCACAAGTTGTAGCTCACGACGGAGGGTATACATCTATAAAACTTCCTTCAACAGAAGTTCGTAAAGTAGTGGATACATGTTATGCAACCGTAGGTGAAGTTTCTAACGAAGAATACCGCCTTCGAAATATTGGTAAGGCTGGACGCTCACGTCATCTTGGTATTCGTCCAAAGACTCGTGCTATGGCGAAAAACCCAGTAGACCATCCATATGGAGGAGGTGAAGGAGCACAGCCACGAGGAACTAGACGTCCTAAGACAAAACAAGGTAAGACAACTGGAGGACACAAAACGCGCGCACCAAAGAAGTACTCGAATGTACACATTGTTACTCGCCGAGTAGTACGAAAGAAATAATTACACAGAGAGTAGAGTGTGGGAAGTAGTGAGTAGTAGAAATACGAAAATAAATTCCAAGAAACGCTTTACTTTCAACAAAAATCTGATATAATAAGCCAACTTAACGAACTATGACACGATCACTTCACAAAGGACCATATGTAGATGAACGAGTACTCAAGAAAGTACGCGGGTTACGTCCTGAATCAACAGGGGTTATTAAGACATGGATTCGTCGATCGGATATCTCCCCTGAGATGGTAGGATTCACATTCGGTGTTTATAATGGAAAGACTCATATTGATGTTCTTGTCACTGAAGATATGGTAGGTCACAAGCTTGGAGAATTTTCTCCTACTCGTAAATTCACTCGTCACGGAGGTAAGATGCAGAAAGAAATTGACCAGAAGAAGAAAGAGTCTGAGATCACTGCTGCTAAATCTGCCAAGACTGCAGTTGATACTAAGAAGAAATAATTATTTTTATGAAAGCATCACTACCTAACTACCGCCAAGCCCCGAGAAAAGTTCGCCTCATCGCAGAACTTATTAAAGGAAAGTCTGCTATACAAGCACAAGGTATTTTGTCTCACCTTATCAAGCGCGGAGCGCTTCCAATTAAGAAACTTCTTGATTCTGCTGTAGCAAATGCTGGAGTACCTGTCGAGACTCTTATGGTGAAGATAGCGACGGTGGACAAAGGTGTGGTGATTAAGCGTTGGATGCCACGAGCAATGGGACGCGCATTTCCAATTCACAAGCATACAAGTAAGATTTATATCGAGCTTGCTGAAACTTCTATAAAGAAGTCTCTAAAATCTAATGTCTAACATCTAATCTCTACCCCTATGACACACGTAGTACACCCATATTCACATAGACTTGGAATCATCCGCGATTGGAAATCACGTTGGTTTGGCAAGAATCAAGCCCATTATGTTGATCACTTGCGAGCGGACGTTCTTGTTCGTGCATGGCTTACAAAAAAGCTGCGAGGGATGTACCTTTCACTTATCGAGATTGAAAGAAGTGAGAAGCAGTACCGTATCATGATACACACATCACGCCCGGGTATGATTATTGGTCGTGGTGGAGATGGTATCGAGAAGCTTAGAGCAACGCTTAAGAAAGAGATGGCTCGTCTTAAGATTATCGTTCCACAAGATGTGAAGCTTGATATTGTAGAAGTTAACAACCCAGAAGCAGATGCTGCAATTGTTGCATCTATGATTTCTGAAGGTATTGAGAAGCGTCTTCCTTTTCGAAGAGTTCTTAAAACTACTATCGAAAAAGTAATGGCTAATCGTGAAGTGCAAGGAGCTCGTATCCAGGTATCAGGACGTTTAGGAGGAGCAGAAATGGCTCGCCGTGAACAGATTAAGCGTGGAGGTATTCCACTTCAGACACTTCGTGCTGATATTGATTTCGCTCGTGAAAAAGCACATATGACATATGGAGTTATCGGTATAAAAGTGTGGATTTATCGTGGAATGAAGTTTGACAAGAAAGAGGGAGTAAAATAGATAGTAAATAATAGTAATTAATTAAACCAGTATGTTATTCCCAAAGAAAGTAAAACACCGAAAATGGCAAACAGCTCGTCTCTCAGAGACGAAGCTTGCTCGACCTGAGTCAAGAGGTATTACTGTTTCTTTTGGATCATTTGGTCTTAAAGCTGAGACACCATCTCGAATTGCTGCTAACCAAATCGAAGCGGCACGACGTGCTATGCAACGTGCAGCTGGCAAAACTGCTAAAGTTTGGATTCGTATTTTCCCTGATCGTCCTGTTACACAAAAAGCAGCTGAAGTTCCTATGGGTAAAGGTAAAGGAGATCCAGATCGATATGTATTTGAAGTTCGTCCAGGAAGAATTCTTTTTGAAATCGATGGTGTTACTGAAGAAGTTGCTCGCGAAGCACTTCGTAAGGCTGGGTGTAAACTTCCTGTTAAGACACGTGTCGTCGCACGATAACTAAAATTTTATGAAATTATTTACATCAACAAAAACAGAAAACAAGCCAGTTGTAGCAACCCGTAAGAAACTTACAGGTACTATTGTTTCAGATAAGATGGACAAAACTGTCGTCGTTAACGTGAACCGTTATGTTGCACACAAGAAGTACGGAAAGTACTACAAGATCGATAAGCACTATAAAGCTCATGATGAAAAAAATGAGTATAAAGTAGGGGACTTGGTTGTGATCGAGGAGTGTCGCCCACTTTCGAAGGACAAAAACTTCATCGTTATCGGAAAGAAAGCATAACTTTCGTACCCGTATTTACTAAACCCTCTACCCTAGACCCTAACTACTAATTATATGATACAAGCAGGAACAAATGTAATAATCACTGACAACTCAGGCGGAAAGCGTGGAAGAGTGTTTAAGGTGTTAGGTGGAAGTAAACGTCGTTACGCATCACTAGGTGATATGGTGGTTCTTTCTGTTAAAGTTGCAGAACCTCGTAAGCAAACCAAAAAGAAGGATATCGTCTACGGTGTTGTTGTTCGTACAACAAAGCAAGTTCGTCGCGCAGACGGATCATATATTTCATTTGATGATAACGCTGTTGTTATCGTAGATAAGGTGAAGAAAGAACCTAAGGCTGGACGTGTGTTCGGTCCTATCCCTCGAGAACTTTCTCTTACTGGTATCGAAGGGTTTAAGAAGATTGCATCATTGGCACCAGAAATTATTTAACAGACTGTAGTCAGTAGACTGTAGACTGTAGCAGATACAACACAACTACAAATTTTAATAAAAAATATATGCACGTAAAAAAAGGAGACAAAGTAATAGTGATTGCCGGTAAAGACAAAGGAAAGTCTTCTTCTGTTGTATCTATCGATCGCGAAAAGAATCGTGTCGTACTTGATGGACTTAATATGATGAAGAAGCATGTGAAGGCTCCTAAGCCAGGAGAAAAAGGTGGCATCATTTCTGTTGCAATGTCTATTCATGCATCAAATGTAAAACTCGCTGATAAGACTGCTGTAAAAGTTAAACCAGCTGCTAAAGCAAAAAAAGCTACGAAGAAGGCAGAATAAGTGGCGATATGTGAAAAGAAAAAGCGCGACGTTGGTCGCGCTTTTTGGCAGAGTTTCACTTTTAGTACTTAGAAAAGTTGAGGCTGTTTTAGTATTTCAAAAACAGGAACAAACAGTTTATTAATTTGCTCTGAAGTGAACACCTCAATATCTCCTCTACAAATCCTACCTTCTTTTTCTTCGTGCATGTACCCGTCAAAGTATTCGGTTGGGAGACAGCACGCTCCTACTATTCCGCAACCAGCAGTTACTAGAGTTATTGATACACTGTAGCGGTGGTCTCCGAATAAGTTTATGGGGGTTGTCCTCTTGTACCATCCAAAGTAAAGATTTTTCTTTTTCTTTTTACTGAGAAGAAATTTGTCAATACGAGGAGAGTCACGAATGTCAGATGGTTCAAGTGCTTTGATGTAGACTATAACTACTTCTCCAAAGACTTCAGATATCTGCCTGACGGCCTCGTCTCCAAAGTGATTAAATGAGTTAATTTTTAACATGACGTTTCCTTTCAAGAAAAAAATAATGAATCAAGAGAGATAACACTTCCAACTACCCTATCCCAATCAGCATCAGGAACCGATGATCTCATGTCACTAAACCTAGAGGGAACACCTGTACGAAGTATCATTTTTGTGTGGAAATTTCCTTTGTTCTTAACATGTTCATGTACCACGAGTTCTTCGGAGTAGGTGAAGTTACCGGACATGAGATCGCTACGGTCAACACGACCTTCCATTATGTAGTCAACATTTACCAAGAAAAATGGAATCTTCTCGTGAACAAGTATATCTCTAGAATCCCAGATGGCTTTCCATTGACTCAATAAGTCGTCTCCTACAAATAACGAAGGATGTTTTTGCCAGCAAATCCTTTTTTCTCCAAGCAGTTTCTTTGCATGAAGAAGAGAGGGTGATTTGAGTTGGATATTTGTGTAGATACGCATAGTATTTCTCCTCGAGTTGGTTACAAAGAACTTTCATATTCATGGTACCGACAAAAAGGCTCAGATACAATCACTATATATAGTCATTTATATTGCTTTTTATATGTAAAAATGACATCATATAGTCATGAAATGTCTATTTTGTGAAAGCTTGCGTAAGCAAAGTAAAACTGAAGTTATTAACTCTCGAAGAGGAAAAGATGGAAAAGAGGTGTGGAGACGTAGGCAGTGCTTGGTCTGTAAAGAAATTTTTACAACAACAGAACATTTCTCTTACGACTCACTCTTTGTGGTGAAGCGTAACCTATCGCGGAAGCGTTTTGTATATGAGAAACTATTTACTTCAATTTTAAATGCTATCAGTGCTGGTAAGGGGCGTGACCAAGGAGATGATGCCATACTTGCTAAAAGATTAACAAAAGAGAGTATTCAAAAACTTTTTACCATCAAAAGTAAGTATATTTCTACAAAAGATATTATGCGTGCGGCACACGCGGTGCTTGAGAAAGAAAATACCTTCTTCGCACTTCGGTATTCAATGTATTCTGCGTATCGTATGAAAGTCTTAAAGGGGAAGTAGCTAGCGAGGATGTTTTGGAAGTAATGATTTCGTAGTAGAATGACTATATGAAAAAGGTGTTAAAAATGTATGAATTTCCAGTGCTTATTGAAAAAGATGGGGAGTCTAGCTTTTTTGCCGTTACTCCAACACTGCAAGGCTGTTACACATCTGGCAAGACATTTAACGAGGTGGTTAAGAACATTAACGATGCAGTATCATTTTATGTTCACGATTTAAAAGAAGAGAAAAAGAGTGTCCCAAGAAGAAAGACAGTAAGTTTCATGTCTGTTGAAGTCTTAGCATAAACGTAACCAGCCGAAACTTCCAAAAGCTAGAGAAGTTGGAAAAGTTTTGAACTCACTTGGGTACGTACTATCTCGACAAAGTGGTAGTCATGCTATTTTTAAAAACAAAGAAGGAAAAAGAATTGTCATACCTGTTCATGGAGGTAAAGAAATTAGTGTTGGTGTTTTTCTTGCTATTTTATCTGACCTTGATATGAGTAAAGAAGAGTTTTGGAAGATGAGGTAGGGGGGCTAGGGTGTAAGCAATTCTTTTAAAGTTTGCCCTTGCGAGTATCTTCTACATCTCTTAACCCTAACTGCCTGTGGCTAAAAGCTAGCTTATGTGGTAGAGTAACATTACATTACTAAGTAAATAAGCGACGTATAACGTTTCTTAGGATTATTAATATCCGAAGAAGCCAATCGTGCTTTAAGATAAATATATGGCAAAATCAGCAATTATGAGTGTGACAGATAAGCAGAAAGCATCTTTCGATATTCTTTCTAAGGAATTTGGTTACAAAAATAGTATGGCAGCACCTCGCCTTGTGAAGGTGAATATATCTGTTTCTACTGGGTCTTCAATGAAGCGTGATAAGAAGTTTAATGACCTTGTTATGGATCGTCTTATGAAAATCACAGGACAGAAGGCAACTATTCGTAAAGCAAAAATTTCTGTTGCGTCATTTAAGACTCGAGAAGGAGATCCGATTGGAGTGGCGGTCACACTACGTGGTGCTCGTATGTTTGGATTTTTGGATAAAGTGCTTAATGTGTCTCTTCCTCGAACAAAGGACTTCAGAGGACTTAATCGTACATCAGTGGATGATATCGGTAACATGACGTTTGGTATCAAGGAGCATACAATTTTCCCAGAAATTAAAGATGAAGAATTGAAGGATGTTTTCGGAATGGCTATTACAATGGGGACTACAGCTAAGACAAAAGAGGAGGCAACTAAGTTTTTTGAGTTAATCGGCATTCCATTTAAGAAGGCATAAAAAGTCATAAATCATCCCACCTACTTTGTCACTACAAAATTTTTAGAAGTCGTCGTACTCGCATGTACGCCTTCTCCTAAAAATTCCTAGGTTCCTCGTATCTGGAATAATTTCTGACTTTTTGCAAGTTCGAGAGTTTAGTTTTTACAAAAGAGCGGCACCTTCTGATATGTACCCACAAAAGTGGACACGGGTCGTGTCCACT
>JAYTIW010000033.1:0-11963 GCA_043731575.1 Minisyncoccota bacterium
GTCCGCTAAACTTCATTTGATGGCAAGTGAAGAGGGTGTCTATAAAGGTCTGTCTTCAAATTTTAGTGGTGATGGCTTCTCTGGTATGAAATTCGACACTAAGATTACCTCAACAGAAGAGTATACTAAGTGGGTAGACGAAGTGAGAGCTTCTCCGTACAGACTTTCACATGATCGGTATAACGAACTTGTAAAGAAAACAAAGAATAATCCAGTAGAATTGTATGCTTCTGTTACAGAAAATCTTTATGACTCAATTATTATGAAATTTATGTCACCTGCACATATGGATATGACTGAGAGGAAGACGTCAGTAGAAAATCTCCATGATACTAATAGCACAAGTACAAATATGCATCAGATGCATTCTCAATAACTATTTTTGTAATTTATAATATATAGTATGTTTGGAAAACTAACAACACAAGCTCTACCGGACGACCCTATTATCATAGGAGCTTCTATTTTTATGGCGCTTGTCATTGTAAGTGTACTAGGAGCACTTTTCTATTTTAAGCGATGGACATGGTTATGGAAAAACTGGATAACATCTGTTGATCACAAAAAAATAGGCATTATGTACCTTCTTTTATCTGGGGTTATGTTTCTTCGTGGTTTTACTGATGCGATGATGATGCGAACACAGCAGGCTATATCAGTAGGGGAGGCACAAGGATTTCTTCCACCAGATCATTATGATCAAATCTTTACTGCTCACGGTGTAATTATGATTTTCTTTGTCGCTATGCCTTTTATGTTTGGGCTTATTAATCTTGCAGTGCCTCTTCAGATTGGGGCACGCGATGTTGCATTTCCATTTCTTAACTCACTTAGTTTTTGGCTTACAGTTACGGGGGCAATGCTTGTGAATCTTTCACTTTTCCTTGGGGATTTCGCGGCGGTTGGCTGGCTGGCGTACCCTCCACTTTCTGAACTTGAGTTTAGTCCAGGAGTTGGAATGGATTATTATATTTGGTCTCTACAGATTGCAGGTATTGGCACACTTCTTTCGGCGATTAATTTTTTTGTTACGATCCTTATGATGCGGTGTAAAGGAATGACAATGATGAGAATGCCTGTCTTTACATGGACAGCATTTTGTTCGATGACACTTGTTATAGCAGCATTCCCAATCCTCACCGCCACGCTTCTCATGCTTTCACTTGATAGAATTTTCGGGATGCATTTCTTCACATCTAGTTTTGGAGGTAATCCAATGATGTATGTTAATTTTATCTGGGCATGGGGGCACCCTGAAGTATATATTCTGATCCTTCCTGCCTTTGGAATATTTTCTGAAGTGGTGCAAGCATTTTCGCGGAAACGACTTTTTGGGTATACAACAATGATTTATGCAACAGTCTCTATCACCGTGCTTTCGTTTTTGGTTTGGCTTCATCATTTTTTTACTATGGGAGCTGGGGCAAATGTGAACGCATTTTTTGGGATAATGACAATGATTATCGCTATTCCAACAGGGGTAAAGATATTTAATTGGCTCTTTACAATGTTCCGTGGACGTATCACTTTTGGTACGCCCATGCTTTGGATGATGGGATTTATTTTCACATTCACTATAGGCGGAATGACCGGAGTGCTTCTTGCGGTACCTGGAGTTGATTTTCAACTTCATAATAGTTTGTTTCTTATTGCTCACTTCCATAACACAATTATTGGCGGTGTCCTTTTTGGGTACTTTGCAGGGTTCACCTACTGGTTCCCGAAGTTTTTTGGATTTACGTTAAATGAAAAGATTGGCAAGTTTGCATTTTGGCATTGGATTATTGGTTTCTTTGTTACTTTTACACCACTTTATATTTTAGGTTTTATGGGAATGACACGAAGGCTTAACCATATTAGTGATGTAGAGTGGCGACCACTACTTATTATTGCGGGCATCGGATCTGTTATTGTTTTAGGGGGTGTCATCTTACAAATTATACAGATCATTGTAAGTATTAAAGACCGTAAAAAAAACCTAGATACTACAGGGGATCCATGGGATGGAAGGACTCTCGAGTGGTCAACAACATCACCTCCACCGTTTTATAATTTTGCAGTTATTCCTACGGTGTACGGTCGTCATCCTTTTTGGGATGTAAAATATGGAGAAGGGAAACAACAAGAAACCTCATCTTATAAAAATATTCATATGCCAAAAAATACCGCCCTTGGTTTTTATATTGCGATAGTTAGTTTCTTTTTTGGGTTCGGAGTAGTGTGGCACATGTGGTGGCTTGCGGTATTTGCAATGGTCCTAGGTATGGCGTTGATTATTATTCGTTCATTTGATACTGACCGGGAGTATATTGTCACAGCATCAGAAATTTTACGAGTTGAAACTAAACGGGCACATCTTTAAGAAATATGACTACAAACATAAATAACCATCAAGAAGAGACAGATTATGAAGTAGCACATGATGCTAATGCGAAAGCATTGTTTGGTTTTTGGACTTATATTATGAGTGACTGTATTCTCTTCGCGAGTCTTTTTGCGGCGTATGCTGTTCTTCGTACAAGTACATTTGATGGACCAGTAGCCCGCGAACTTTTCAGTCTCCCTTTTGTACTCACAGAAACTATAATTCTTCTCACGAGCAGTTTCACGTATGGTCTTGTAACATTGTATGCGCATCACAAAGGTAAGAAAAGAAATGTACTCTTTTGGTTGGCGAGTACATTTATTCTTGGGGCTATCTTCTTAGGTATGGAAGTAACTGAGTTTAGTAATTTAATACATGAAGGAAACGGCCCAGGAAGAAGTGCATTTCTTTCTAGTTTTTTCACTCTTGTTGGGACACATGGTCTGCATGTGACTGTCGGACTCATTTGGATGGGTAATCTTTTTGTCCAAGTCTGGCGTCGAGGGTTAGATGTCACCACTTCTGGAAAACTTTCTTTATTGGGTCTATTTTGGCACTTCTTAGATATTATTTGGATTTTTATTTTTACTATTGTGTATCTAATGGGAGTTGTATAATTTATACTTTACAAAGCTATGAAAAAAGATTTTGAAGTAATTGATGAGAAATTCGAAGGGTCACAAAATGCACTTTACTCGTATATAATAGGATTCGCACTCTCATTATTGCTTACAATTATTCCATATAGTATAGTGACTGAACGTGTTTTTAGTCAGAAGAGTCTTCTTGTTGGAGTAGTTTTATTCGGGATAGCTCAGTTGATTGTTCAAGTTATATTTTTTCTTCATCTTCCAGCTAAAACAAAACCTTTTTGGAATATTATTGTTTTTATTTTTACACTTATCATTATAATGTTCCTTGTTGTTGGGACACTGTGGATCATGTATCATCTTAACTATAATATGATGGGAGTCTCACCTTTTAAGTCTAACGAAGGATATATTCCTCAATAATAAAACAAACTTGATCAAAGACTATTACGTTCTTACGAAACCAGGAATTATATACGGGAATGGCCTTACTTTGGTTGCCGGTTTTTTGTTTGCTTCCGATGGTACTAGTTCATATGGATTATTACTAGCAACATTTTTAGGACTCTCACTTATTATTGCTTCCGGATGTGTTTTTAATAATTACATTGATCGAGACATCGATGCAGTAATGGAAAGAACTAGGAAGAGGGCATTAGTAGTGGGAGCTATCTCTCTTAATCATGCGCGTATATACGGCATGATACTAGGGATAGTAGGGTTTTTTTTACTCATCCTTTATACAAACATACTTACCGTACTTGCCGCTTGTGTTGGTTTTTTTGTATATGTAGTCGTGTACAGTCTGTGGCTTAAACGTTCGTCGACACACAGTGCTCTCATTGGAAGTATTTCGGGAGCTATTCCAATTGTGGTTGGGTATCTGGCTGTACGTAAAGAAATTGATCTTGAAGTCATCATACTTTTCTTTATTCTTATGTTGTGGCAAATGCCTCATTCGCTTGCAATTGCACTTTATCGACTACATGATTACAAGGCAGCTGCTATCCCAGTTCTTCCTGTTAAAAAAGGTATTCATAAAACTAAAATCCAAATACTCGTGTATACAGTACTTTTTGTCGCAGTAACGCTGTTGTTGTATGTATTTGGATACACAGAATCTGTATATTTTTTTAGCATGGTAGTGATGGGGCTTCTGTGGATTCTGCTAGCTGTGTATGGGTTGTGTAGTACAAGAACAGATATGAAAGTATGGGCACGTGGTATGTTTGTTTTTTCAATTGTTATTCTTTTGACATTCTGTGTCATCCTTGTTGTAGGGAAATCACCTAGAGATAAAAGTTTTTCCACTCTTATGCCGTCCACACAGCCTGTTCAGGCACCAGGTGTAACAAGAGAAAAAGTGCTAGGGGTAACAGTTTCAAGTTCAGTGGTGGCACTTCTTTTCATTGGTGATATGATGTTTGATCGTTACATACGAAAGGTGACAAATAAACATTCGCCAGCATTTCTTTTTTCGTGCATTGATCCACTTCTTAAACAAGTAGATCTTGTGGTGGGTAATTTAGAAGGGCCAATTACCACCAAAGCATCTCGCAGTATGGGTACTGTGATAGGAAGTAGAGACAATTATCATTTTACATTTCCTACAACAACAGCGCAGATGTTATTTGATCACAATATAAAAGTTGTAAGTATTGGCAATAACCATATTAATAACGAAGGGAAAGAAGGGATACTTCAAACACAAACATTTTTACACAATGCAGGTGTTGCATACTTTGGAGGTCTTGTAGGTGATAGTCCAGTTCATCATACAGTACTACAAGGGCACGCTCTTTCTTTTATCAATTATAATCAGTTTAGCGGAGAAACGAAGGAGACTGTCGCAAAGCTAATTGCTTACGAAAAGTCAAAAGGAAGCACTGTTATCGTTTATGCTCACTGGGGTGAAGAGTACAAAGATGTACAGCCATACGTGCGTAGAGTGGCAGAACTTTTCGCAGAGAATGGAGCTGATCTCATCATCGGGTCTCATCCGCATGTTGTTTTGTCTCATGAAATGATAGGTAAGACCATCGTCTACTATTCTTTAGGTAATTTTATTTTTGACCAGTATTTTAACGCTCATGTTATGAAAGGTTTGGCACTATCAGTACGTATTTCCGGCTCTTCAATGACAATAAAGGAACACTACATTAACCTGATGAAAGATGGAAGGACATGTCTTGATGATTCCCTCATCCTTTAGTACGCCTCCTTAAAAATAAAGGTTTCTCCGCGAATCTCATCTAAGTGCGTAAGTCCTTTTAAAGATATATCGCAAGTGTGTCATTTTAGTGTAGAATGAGCCGATGAAACAAAATTCCAAAACTCTTCCTCGTGTAAAGGAGTCCCACTATGATCTTATTGTGGTTGGAGGAGGTGCGTCTGGAATGATGGCAGCAGGAAGAGCTGCTAAGAGAGGTTTATGTGTGTTACTTTTAGAAAAAAATAAAAGAGTAGGGGAGAAACTACGCATTAGCGGCGGTGGACGGTGTAATATTTTAAATGCGGAAGTTGACGAACGAGTACTTCTTAAAAAATACAGTAAAGCAGAGCAAGCTCTTTACTCAGCGTTTGTACAGTTTGGGGTTAAGGAGGCGTCTTCATTTTTTACAAACGAAGGACTCCCTCTTGTCATTGAGAATGCTAAACGTGCATTTCCTGCTACGTATAAAGCTGAGGATGTTGTGAATGTATTGTTAAAGAATATGGAAAAACATGGTGTTTCAGTACGATGTTTAACACCCATTACAAAAGTAAATATAAAAGACAGTGAAATTACAAGCCTTATGTCAGGGAAAGAAGAATTTTTTGCTAAAGAGTATATTTTTGCAACGGGAAGTGTTTCTCACCCAGAAACTGGATCAACTGGAGACGGTTTTACGTGGCTTACATCTCTTGGACATACTGTGGTAAAACCTACTCCAACAATTGTCCCACTTTCGGTTAAGGAGAAGTGGGTAAAAGAGCTTGCTGGAGTGTCGCTTGACGGTATGAAAATTACTTTTTTTGTAGAAGGGGTCAAAAGTTTTAGTCTTACTGGTAAGGTACTTTTTACACATTTTGGGATTTCAGGCCCGCTTATTCTCAATAATGCACATAAAGTTGCAGATCTTCTACACGGAGGTGTAGTAACCGCAACTATTGATGCTTGTATGCAAAGTGATTTTCCTGTATTTGAAAAAACTATTGTAGATGTCTTTGATGCACATAAAAACAAAACATTAAAAAATGTAATTAAGGAATTTGTTTTTAATGGAATGCAAAAAGGAGTGACAACAGTGCTTGAAGACCATATGGATGTCAACACTAAAGTGCACTCTATTACTAAAGAAGAACGAAAGAAAATTGTACATCTTGTAAAAGCCCTACCTCTCACCATTGAAGGTCTTATGGGGTTCGATAGAGCTGTTGTTGCAGACGGAGGAGTTTTACTTGAAGAAATAGACACAAAAACAATGCGCTCAAAAAAAGTTTCTAATTTGCAAGTTATCGGAGATTTACTCCACATTAATAGGCCTTCAGGTGGATACTCGCTTCAGTTGTGTTGGACAACTGGGTATGTTGCAGGTGAGAATACATCAAAATAAATCTTGCAAAGAAAGTAAGTAGAACCCACCTCAAATTAAACTAAAGGAATACAATTAAAGATGGGTTCTAGTTAATAATCTATTCACAAAAATGACCGCTCCTTCAGTTTTTGAAAGAAATCTAGTGTGCAATAGTGAAGGCAACTATCCGCAAAGCTCCTTTCCCCAGAAGAACTTTTCTTGCTTCATGGAGTGTTGCCCCAGTAGTGGTGACATCATCTATCAGTATAATATTCATTCCTTGTACACTACTCTTAACACAAAATGCATTTTTTTGATTTCTCAAGCGCTCCCCTCTAGAGCGTGTCTTCACTTGCCTGCGGACTTCTTTTGAAGGATTTCTAAGTAAAATATTATTTCTCGTTTCTAGCTTTGTCTCTTTACTGATCATATAAGCCAAAGCTTCGCCGTGGTTATATCCACGAAGGTATTTTCTACTTTGTGGCATGGGTATGGGGATTATGATAGGTGAGACAAGCTCAGGCAGAGTACTTATTTCGTAAGCGAGGATTTTTGCAAATGGCAGCAACAAATCTTTTCTATGAAAATACTTTATCGCGTGAATAGTTTTTTTAATACGTATGTCTTTGTACGAGTAGATACTCGTTATATATGAAGCTGGGCTATCAATCGCTTTTGTGCAGGTTGCTAAACATTTTTTACAAATAATTTCATTTTCCTTTTTGCACAGGTAACAATGTGGAGGAAATATAATCGCAGCAATGACTGAAGCATATCGTAAGAGTAGTTGACTGAGCATCCACATATTTTCTTAGTCTATACAGAATAACTTAAGAAAGATAGTATATACTTGTAGTGTATGTTTCAACTTTTTAATAAAAATGAACTTGCACAAGCGATTGGGCTAGATATTGGAGCATCAGCTGTAAAAGTTGTACAACTTCGTAAAGAAAAGAATAGAATAATTCTCGACACGTACGGTGAGGTAGCGCTTGGGCCATATGGTGGATTAAAAATTGGACAAAGTATTCACTTGGGAGAAGAAAAACTAGTTGAAGCAATTAAAGATCTTTTTAAAGAAGCAAAGGTAACAGCTAGAGATACCGTGATTGCAATAGACCCCTCCGGTGCATATGTTTCTTTGGTTCATGTCCCTAAAGTTTCAGATGAACAGCTACGAACAATGATGTCTCTTGAGGCCAGGAAGTATATTCCAATCCCTCTTACTGATGTGCAAATGGATTGGTGGCATGTTCCTGATACGGTAAAGTTCAGTACTGACGAAAAAGTAACCAGTGTTGTACTCGCTGCGGTTAACAACACTACACTTGTAGCGTACGATAGTCTTGTAAAAAAATTAGACTTACGGAATGTTGAGTATGAGATTCACGGCTACAGCTTGCTTCGTAGCTCTCCTCCACATACACATGCCATGGTGATGTATGTTGACATTGGGTCACAGAATACAACATTGTCCCTTGTATATCAGGGGATAGTGCTTGATATGCACGTGATAGGGAGAGGTTCTCAGGATAGTACAATGCAACTCTCTCGAGCACTCTCTATCACGGTAGATACTGCTGAAGAGTCAAAAAGGATTTTCGGGTATAAAGGGGATGACGCTAACCCCTATCTTAAAGATATTCTTGAGCTTTCGAGTTATCCACTTTTTGGAGAGGTCGCTAGACTATCCCTAATGTACGAAAGAAAGTATAATCAGACTATAGAGGGAATAATTTTAACAGGTGGAGGATCACGTATTCCAGGGATGATTACTACATACAGTAAAACTGTTCATATTGCAGGGAGAATAGTGACACCGTTTGAACAAGTTGTCGTACCAGAATTTTTATTAGAAATGATGGAACGTGTTGGTCCGACATACGCCGTAGCACTCGGCTGCGCACTCAAAAAATTGATTTCCTAATTCATACTTAACTCATGGCATTCTCATTTACCCCAGGACAAATCACACCACAAGGAAGCCAGGCAATAACTCCACCAGGTGCTGTGACACCTGGAGCCCTTTCATCTCCAGTTTCCGGACTACCGTCAGACTCCCCATTTATTTTTATAAGAGAGCGAGGACAGCCTTTGTCTATTATGGCGTGTGTACAGATTGTGTTGGTTGTAGTTTCCGTTCTTTCTGTTATTATTTGTGCAACACTTTACTCTTACAGTGTTTATTTACAAGCTCAAATTGATACCAAAAAAGCTGATTTGGCGAGTAAAGAAGTAACGCTCCCTGTCTATCAATATGACGAGATGAAAAGACTTTCTATTCGAATGGACGCGCTAGATAAACTTTTACAGAATTATATTTCTCCTAGGTCACCTCTTAAATTTCTTGAAAACGTGGTTGAAAATCAAGTTGTTTTCGATAAATTTCAATTAAGTAAAGACAAAAAAGGGTCTTACATGGTTGACTTTACTGTGGTCACTACTAATTATAAAGCTCTCATTCAGCAGCTAAAGGCGCTTAATCTTACTGAGTATAATAAAGTTGCACCAACTCCAAAATTAGGTGATCTTGTGGACTCGATATCAGTGATTAAGGTACGAGTTACTACGCCTATTTTTGTACAAGGGAAATTACCTGATGAAGTGGTTTTTTTTACAGATCAGTTAACGTCTGAAAGTGCCACTACTACAATATCTTCAACTCAAGCGGAATCTTTGCCAGCCACAAGTAATGTTGCACCACAATAACTTTTCACCTATTATATATGTCACCTAAACTTCTCAACATTCTCCTCGTGCTCATTCCTGCAATACTTTATTATGGAGTTTTTGACCCTCTCTACACTGGTAAACCTGGCCTTATTTGGACACCAGAGAGTAGTATTAGCGCTCTTCAATCAACTAATGTTCAGTATACAAATACTATTAACTTAGTTTCTAAAGTTGAAAAAGATATCAAAAAGGTAAACGAAGAATATCAAGCTATCAAAGCTGATGCGACAACTACTCATAAAGTAATGAAAATGCTCCCAGATAGTATTGACCCTATTGTTCTTCGTAGCGAAGTAATTTCAATAGCTGACAATAAAGGGGTTTCAATCATAGATGTTGGGATCAAAGAGGATGCAAAAAACGTGCCTCAAGGATTAGGAGCATATCTGGTGACATTTTCAGTAAAAGGACGATACCCAGTTCTTAAAAACTTGCTTCAGGAGTACGAAAAAAATCTTAGATTCTATACGGTGGAGACGATCGACATTCAACGCCAAGAAGCAAAAGGTTTAACAGATAAAGAGTTGCTAGATTTCGACAAAGAATCTTTAAGTGCTAAGTTGGTATATAAAGTTTATTATCTAAAATAAATATATGCAAATAAGTCTTTCAAAATTTTCATTATTTCTTGCAGGTCTGAGTTCACTTGGTCTTATTGTTGGGACAGGGTATCTTTTCTTCACTATTTTTTTAGGTGGACCTGAACCGGAGGTTATTCCTACGCTATCTTTAACAGCTGTGGGTGTTTTTGGCCCTAAGTATCAAAAAGCTTCGGCGGCTCTCGTTGATCCAGTTTCGAAGATTGGCCTTAACAAAGATAAGAACCTTCAATTTCTTAAATCCCCGTTATATGAGTCGTTCACAGAGGAACCAAACGTAATTTCATTAACTAAAATACGTGGACGAGCCGATCCTTTTGTCCCGTATGTTGCTCCTTGATCTTTTTGTCAGTCAAAACAAATTAACAGAAATCGAAGCTAAAGAAATCGATACGAGTATTTCCCAAACAGAAGGAGTTCTTGTTGATGACTTACTTTCAAAAAAGAATATAACGAGCGACGAAATTACTGAAGTGAGGAGTACACTACATGGACTTCCCATTTACCGTAGTGAAATAGCAGAAGATAAAGAACTTACAAAGTATATTAACATTGTTCAGTCAAAACAATTTCTTGCAGTGCCTCTTGAAATGAAAGATGAAGTTTTATTGGTTGGAGTTGTTGACCCTGAACACGGGAACGTACTCTCAAGCCTTCAATTTCTTTTTGGGGCTGACCATCAAGCATATAAAGTATATCTCATAACGTATGACGCATTTAAAACACACTTTGGAATTACTTCTCCTAGTGAACTTGAAGAAAAAGCAAGTGTTACGGATCAGGTTGATAATAGTGAAGTACTTTCCTATGTTGCAAAGGAGAATGATAAATTAGATGACGATGAAGAAACTGATGATGATATTGATCTTGCGAGTGCAAGTGGACTTCTGGATAAAAATCTTTCTAAGTTACCAATCCCTGAAATTTTCAGTACTATGTTACGCTACGCTATCGATAACACAGCTTCTGATATTCACATAGAACATATTGGTCTTTCTGTACGTACTCGTGTGCGTATGGATGGACGATTGGAGCAAATCGCAGCACTCCCTGCAAAACTCCACCCCATGCTTATTGCTCGTGTGAAGATTCTTTGTGGCATGAAACTTGACGAAAAACGAAAGCCACAAGATGGACGTTTTAGTACAAAATTCGGTGATCGAAAGATCGATTATCGTGTGTCGTCATTCCCAGGCTATTATGGTGAGAAGATTGTAATCCGTATTCTTGATAGTATTAAAGGAGTAAAACTTCTTAATGATCTTGGTTTTTCAACATTGCAGATGTCCCAGATCCGGGCTGCTCTTGGGGCACCGTACGGAATGGTGCTGATTTCAGGACCTACAGGATCTGGAAAAACAACAACACTCTACTCGATGTTAAATGAAATTGACCGTGACCATAAGAACGTAGTTTCTTTGGAAGATCCGGTGGAATATAACGTAGGAGGAATGAATCAGTCTCAAGTGTTTCCTGATATTGGATATACTTTTGCTTCGGGACTGAGGTCAATACTTCGTCAAGATCCAGATGTAATTATGGTGGGAGAAATTCGAGATGGAGAAACAGCTTCTCTGGCTATTCAAGCTGCTTTAACAGGTCACTTAGTATTCTCAACAATTCACACCAACACATCAATTGGAGTTATTACTCGTCTTCTTGATATGGGAATCGAATCGTACCTGATCGCACCAGTTCTTATCGCTGCTCTTGGTCAGCGCCTTTCTCGTCAAATTGCAGAGGACTGTGGTAAACCTATGGAAATGACACCATCCCTTAAAGAGCTTGTAGAGAAACAATTCCATGATCTTCCGGAAGAGTTTAAAAAAGAATTTGAGATCACAAGACCTCTTTATGAACCGGTACCCAATGCGCAATTCCCAACTGGGATGAAAGGACGAGTCCCTGTTTTTGAAGTGCTCTCTGTTACAGACGAAATAGAAGAAGCTATTTTACGTAATAAAGGAGAAGAGGCTATCAAAGAAATCGCACGAAAGAATGGAATGATTACAATTAAAGAAGATGCCATGATCAAGTGTATGGATGGAAAGGTTCCTTTTACTGAACTTGCAGAACTGTAGGAAGGGAGGATAGCAGATTAATAGACAACAGACATCAG
>JAYTIW010000034.1:0-4660 GCA_043731575.1 Minisyncoccota bacterium
TGTAAGTTCTTCTTTTTTGGAAAGTGGAAGCACTGCAATCTGAACTGGAGCGATGCGAGCGTTAAACCGCAAAACAGTACGAGCATCAGCTTCACCAAGCGCTTCTTCGTCGTACGCACTCGTAAGTATTGCGAGAATCGTTCTATTAAGGCCAAATGTCGGCTCAAGCACATGCGGGATTAACTTCTCACCTGTTTGGTCATCTATATATGCTTGAGATATACCACTATGTACCTCATGATTTTTAAGATCAAAATCTGTTCGGTACGCAAGACCGTATAACTCTTTTTGTCCAAATGGAAAATCAAATTCAATATCGATAGTACGTTTAGAATAGTGTGCAAGGTCAACCCCTTCTTTCTCTATTTCGTGAGAGAGTTCTTTCTTGATACCAACATATTCCATCCACCTATACATCTCACCGCGCCACATTTCAAAAAGTTCTGCCCAATCACCTTTTCTTGGGTCAAAGAAATACTCAAATTCCATCAAATCAAACTCTCTGGTTCTAAAAATAAAATCACGTGCCGCTATTTCGTTTCTAAAAGCTTTTCCGATTTGAGCAAGACCAAAAGGAAGTTTTGGATGAATGCTATCCATCACATTTTTGTAATTCGTGAACATTCCCTGTGCGAGCTCACCACGAAGGTACGCAAGTATACTTGTTTCACTTGATGCTCCCATTTTTACAGGAAAAAGAAGGTTAAAATTCTTCGCTTCACTGAAAGGATTCCCATCTTTACTTTTGATACCTTTTTCAGTAATAAGGGCAGTCATTTGGTCTGGAGTAAGGCCGGTACAAGGTACTCCGGCGTCTTCAAGAACATGGTCTGTTCGATATGTTTTTTTTGTCACGCTGTCCTCAACCAAAGGATCATGAAATCCTGCTAAGTGACCACTTGCTGCCCATACTTTCTCACTACTTATCTGTGCAGCATCTAGTCCATACATGTCATTTCTCTGTGTCACAAAAAAATCCCACCAAGCATTTTCAATGGCACGCTTAAGAAGCACCCCGTATGGACCATAATCAAATGTCCCCGCAAGTCCTCCATAGATCTCTCCACCTTGAAAAATAAATCCTCGGCGCTTACAAAGTGACACAATTTTTTCCATTCGTGATAAGGAGTCTTCTTTATTCATATTTGAGGATTATAACACAAGCAGATGATAGATTATAGATATTAGATTTTAGGTAGATACAAAATACGTACTATCTAACATCTAAAATCTAATCTCTAAAATCTAGTATTGAAACATTCCACCAAACATATCGTTAAATAGTCTTAAAATTCCTCCAACAGAAAGAATAATAAGAAGACCTACAAGACCCCACAAGAGATGGCTCTTTCCAAAATTTTTCTTCTCTGGGTCGTTCATGTCAACGATAAACTTAAATACCCCGTAAAGAAAATAAAGGATAGCGAGCGCAACAGCGAGCTTGTACATCGGGTTAAATATTTCTACGATTACATTTTGTAAGACTTGTTCTCCATTCATATGTGATTAGTAGACTTATATTTTCAGTATACAGTAGAACTTACATACTTGGATGAGATTCTAGGAGAAACCCTTATTCCCTAGGAGACGTACACATAGTACGGTGACACGGGAATAAGGAGTTTCAACTTATGGCCGAGCCACGAATTTGATAATTCGCGAAGCTCGCCAAGTATGTAAGTTCTATCTATGATTCTCCTGGTAATTTAAATGCCGGCATACTCCCTCCTGTTCCGACACCGAGCATAGTAGCTACCACTGCAATAATACCCCACACTCCGACTATAACAAGAAGAGAGATGAGTGAGTACAGAACTCCTAGCTTTGCTTTATTTCGTTCTTCAGGATTATCAACACCTTTCCAAATAAAAAGAATGAGGTACCAAAAAAATCCTAGAACTGCGAGACCTATAATAAAAGGTACTAGTTTGTTAAGAAATGTCTGTGCAAGCGAGATAAGTTTCGTGAAGGCTCCTGAACCAGCAATGAGAGCAGTTGACGGAGCAACTGATGTCTGTGCTATTTGTGCATAGGTAAAAAAACAACTACTAGCAGTCGCGATAATTACTAGTAGTGTTTTTTTAATAGAGTAAAGCATGTTAACGTAACCTACCTAAACAGAGAACAAACAAATATTTACTATTGTGGAAGTGTTGGGGCAGGAATAGTTCCTGCTAGACCAACACCGAGCAAGTTTGCAAGCATTGCAATAATACCCCACACTGCAACCATTAAAAAAAGAGCAAGAATAGAATAGGTCATCCCAGAAATCGCTTCCTTCTTTGCTGTTGCGTCCGATGATCCCTTCCAAATAAATTTTACAAGGAACCAAAGAAATCCAACAACTCCAAGACCAATAGCGAAAGGTACTAGACGATTAAGGAAAGTCTGCGCTAGTGCAAGAAGACCTAAAAGTGCACCACCATTAGCTGTCGTCCCTGCCGCCTGACCTCCTACTTGGATCTGAGCTAGCGCGTATGATATGCTACTTCCGATAATTGATACAATTGTTAATGCTTTTTTCATATATTTGTTTATGTGTATCTATAGTATAGCGATATAGGAAGGAGACTGCTAGATATTTACGGGGAATACTGTGGATAAGGGAGGCTACGTGGAAGCCTACGGAGGCAAGACCTCCGTTAAAACGGAGGTCTTGCCTCCGTGGACTTCAGCTATAAAAAGCCATATAAGACAACAAAAAAGAGAGTATATTCCTTCAACGCGACAATCGCGGTGAAGCGAATGGGCGAAGAAGGGATATACCCTCTTTGCATATGCGAGCGTAACGTGCAAGCGATAACGGATTTTAGAGTGTTTTCTCACTAGCTTAAATTAAAGAGGAACACTAATGCTTTGCAGCATCAGCAGGTTTTGCGTCAGCTTTCTTGTTGTCTGGCGCAGGATGATCATCATGACCACCACCTCTAAGCATTTTCATAGCCTCTCGACCAATTAAGAAGAGTATTATCGATCCGATAGCTATCTTTAGGAGTGTTCCTATCCAATCTGAAGCCCCGGAAGCGAATTTATCTGTTCCTCGAGCAAGGTTGTGCAATGCGGCTCCTGAGTTTGAAGTCAGTTGAGCACCCTGGTTGAAAGTTTCAGGTATCGTTATCTGATTGACCACAAAAAAAAGAAGAACTGCCAGCACACTAAGTGATATCGCTACCAATTTAGCTAGAAAACTTTTCCCTTCTTTTTTGTCATCTTTCTTTGCATCTCCTGACATTTCATTCTCCTAGTCGATTTGGTTGATGATGACGTGTCCGTCTTTTGTGGTCAAGATTCGGACAGCTTTATTTTGGTAAGTCGGTCTACTCCTGGCTTCCTGAAAAAAGTCAGTACAGCTCGAATCTTTACAGACAAAATACTTCAATGAATCGTCATAACTTGAGGACTGAGAGTCTACAGGAAGTTGCACTTCGTAGTTAATCCCAGAAAGAGTGATCGGTTTATCCCCATAAGACCCTATAGAGACCAGCATACAACCTACAAAAGGCGTACCTGTAACCTCTGAAAGAGACTGAATCACTTTCTGCCGAAACCCAGCCTGTATAGACTGAGGTGAGCTACAGTTAAACACCCGTTCAGTCGAAACTATTGCAGGTGCAATCGGAGCGACTTTCTTCACCTCACTTGGCGTGCTAGCTTTGATCTCAGCAACATCTTTTTCAGATCTCGCATCTGCAATATCACGATTGTTTCGCTTATCTGCAGACCAATCTCGATGCCAGTCGATAGCACTCATAGCTGCCAACCCGATAACAAGAAATGCAAGCATCCTAATCCATGGATCTTTCACCATACTAAATTCCTCCTTTGGTTGGTGTGAAGCGGTTTCCGTTTGCTGCACAGGTGCAACAGCAGGTTTTTCTACAGGTACAGGTCGTCGTGTGATGACCGACACTGCAGGAGCTACTGTAACAGGTGCAACGACATGTGTCACCTGAGGCTGCTGTTTATTGACAGAGCCAGCAGAAGATATAGACAAAGACGCTGGTTTGATTGAGGGAATCCACTTTTTAAACTTTTCTAACTGCTCCTCCCACATCCGCCCTGCTTCAGCGGAAATAGGTTTTACAAAACTTTCATCTGCCATAGTACCCTCTTTCTTTAACGTAAAAAGTTCAAAAAATAGTCATGTGACCTATACACAAGCCACATCAACTTTCATTTTTTAATCTACACCATAAACAAGTGGGTGTCAACATGGCCACAATTTTTTATATAAAATCTACTCCTTACAAAAACTAACAACCTTGATCAACTGTGCAGTTAGCAGGAGGAGTGTGTGCTGGTTGGGCAGGACTACATCCGGATTGAGCTCCATCATCAGCTACATATCCAGTAGGACAGACCCCGCTACTATTAGCTGTGCCTGTAGGTTGAGAAGCTCCTGTTGTTACACTTACACAATTTCCTGATTCACTAGAAGTATATCCGTATCCACATCCACCATCACCACCTTGAAATGTAGCTCCTGAACCAGAATTCCCTGTACTACCGCCTGACGCAGGATTACCTAAGAGCCCTCCTACAAAAGCAGAGGGGTTATTACCAGTAGAGCCCGTACTCCCTCCCCCCACATACGCCGAAGGATTATTACCACTGGTTCCTGTATTCCCTCCAGTAGTTGGGACACCAAGCGGATTTCCTC
>JAYTIW010000035.1:0-4643 GCA_043731575.1 Minisyncoccota bacterium
CTTACGACTCGACGCCAAAGGCTTCGCAGTTTCCCACAAGTCCGCCTGTGCTTCAATGGAAACAGAAGGTAGTTATGTGCTGATGGCACTCGGCGCCACAGAAGAAGAAGCGCAAGAAAATATTCGCATTAGTCTCGGACGAGCAACGACAAAGCAAGACTTAGTGATGTTAGTAGAAGTCATGAAAGAAATTTCTACAAAATATAGTAAATAGTTGTATACTGAGCATATCATTACTTATAGCTTTTAATTATATGCAACCATACGTAGCAAAAGATTTTTCACGTTTACTCGGGACTCCTGGGATGAGTGATACGCTCCTTACTAATCACTTCACACTCTATCAAGGGTATGTGACTAACACGAACAAGTTAATGGACTTGATGAAAAGTAAAGAAATAGGGACGCCAGAGTACGGAGAGCTTCATCGACGCTTTGGATGGGAGTGGAATGGAATGAGACTACACGAGCTTTACTTTGGGAATATTGGAAAGCACGGAGTACCGCTTAGTGAAAGAAATCTTAAGAAGATGATTGAGACAATGTGGGGGAATGTAGAAACTTGGGAAAAAGATTTCCGTGGAATGGCTTCCATGCGAGGTATTGGCTGGGTAATCCTCTGTCATGATAAAAAAGAAGGAAAACTTTTTAATGTGTGGGTGAATGAACACGACGGAGGACATCTCGCAGGGCTTACTCCGCTTCTTGTAATGGATGTCTTCGAGCATGCGTTTATGGTTGATTATGGAATCAAGCGTGCAGACTATATCACTGCCTTCATGGCAGCTATCGACTGGCATGCTGTTGAGGAGAGAATTTAGAAAGACTGTAGACTGTAGACTTTAGACCGTAGCTAAACACAAAATACCTTTCTTATGAAAATAACTCTTTTCGGCTCAATGATTTTTATGAAAAACAGAGGATGTTGGAGTACAAAAATTTTATTGATGAGACAGAAATAGAAAAAGCCATCTACTTTATAAAAAAATATGGCTTTTAGAAGTGGTTAAGTGATTTTGCCCCTTCTTATTGCTTGACCATTTTGGGCTTTTGTTTGTCATGTTGACGATAAACCCAAAAAGAAGCAAGGCGCAGAGTATTTGCCACCAGTTCATTGGAACCAGAGCAAGCGCAGCAAGGATGCCAAGACAAGCCACGCAGGCAACGAGGCCTTTGTAATAACCTTTGGAGCCAGCAACAGAAAGAATGAGAAGAAACAGCACAAAGAAAATTGGATTTGCCAGATTCATGATTTGCCTTTCAAGGGTTTGCTTGTGGAAAAGAATAAAGAGGGGCTCTCCTCCTCAATTTTTATTATATAATATTTAAGTTTTTTTGTCAAGTTGACTTCGGTATTATTTTTTGGCAATGTAGATATACTCCCGAAGCTTCCAGAAACGCCCGTTTATCCTGCGGTCAAGCCGTGAATTTGTTAATTCACACTACCGAACACCATAATCCTGCTACACTGTAAGAGAAAGAAGTAGAAAGTAATTAGTAATTTTTTATTGGTAATTAGTTTGTATTTTATTGAATCTGTTATTGAATTATCTACAGTCTAATGACTAAGGTCTAAAGTCTATTTATCTATGCCTCCATCCTTTAATAATTTCACCACCAAAGCAAAAGAGGTAATTCGTCGTGCGCATGAGCTGGCTATTGAACGTGGCCAAAACCAAGTTAGTCCACTTCATCTTATAGGAGCACTTCTCACACAAGAGGAGTCTCTTGTCCATGCAATTTTAGAAAAACTCGAAGTAGATGTCATCCATCTTACTGATAGTATTATTGATGCAATAGAAGTACCAGGTGCATCAGCTACGATGAGTCCATCATATCAGATGTATCTTACACCTGAACTTGCGACATGCCTCGAGACATCGCTTAAAGTTGCTCAGTCCTTTAACGACGAATTCGTCTCTACAGAACATCTTTTCTTATCTTTACTTGAGTCAACTGGTCAAGTGCGTGAAGTGCTTGCACGATTTAGGATAGATAAAGATGGGGCGTATCACGTCCTTGAAGAACTTCGTACTCAGAACATTACTGAAGCACAAGGTCCAAAGAAAAATAAAGCACTCGTTAAGTACACTCGTAACTTCACTGATCTAGCGCGAGCCGATAAATTAGATCCAGTGATTGGTCGTGATACAGAGATTATGCGTCTCATGCAAATCCTCTCTCGTCGTACAAAAAATAATCCGATACTTATTGGAGAGGCGGGTACTGGTAAGACTGCAGTAGTGGAAGGGCTCGCTATTCGTATGGCTCGCGGGGATGTACCTGAGAGTTTAAAAGGTAAGGAACTTGTATCTTTAGATCTTGGGATGCTCATCGCAGGGACAAAATTTAGAGGAGAATTTGAAGAACGCTTAAAAGCAATTATGAAAGAAATAGAACGCTCAGAAGGCGGTATCATTCTTTTTATTGATGAGATACATACTATAGTTGGAGCAGGTGCAACAGAAGGATCAGCTGATGCAGCAAATCTTTTAAAGCCAGCACTTTCTCGTGGGGAATTACGTGCAATTGGTGCTACAACTCTAAAAGAATATCAGAAGCATATCGAAAAAGATCCAGCGCTTGCACGTCGCTTCCAGCCGGTATTTGTTGAAGAGCCGTCTGAAGTCGATGCACTCGCTATCTTACGCGGGTTAAAAGAAAAGTATGAGCTCTTCCACGGGGTTCGTATTACTGATGATGCACTTATTTCTGCTGTGAACCTTTCAACGCGCTATATCACGTCACGATTTTTACCAGATAAGGCGATTGACCTTATAGACGAGGCAGCAAGTTCACTTCGTATTGCTCTTGAGAATAAGCCACCAGTACTTGAAGATGCACACCGTAAGATTATGCGTCTTGAGATTGAAAAAGAAGCACTCACCAAGGAGCTTATTGCAGATAGTGAGAAGGAAGGTGTTTCTTCAACAAAAAAACGTATTGCAGTGATCAATGAAGAAATTGCAAATGTAAAAGAAAAGACACATGAGCTTGAGCTTAAGTGGAAGAATGAAAAGAAGACGCTTGGTGAAATAGGTGAGATAAAGAAAACACTTGAATCGCTTCGCGTTGAAAGCGAGAATGCTGAGTTAAGAGCTGATCTTACTCGTGTGGCAGAAATTCGCTATGGACAAATCCCAGAGCTTAACCGCGAGCTTGTTGAACGTCTTGAAAAACTAAAGAAGCTTCAGAAAGTTCGTCGTATTTTAAAAGAAGAAGTTACTGAGGAAGATATTGCATCTGTGGTTGCTCGTTGGACAGGCATCCCTGTCGTGCGAATGCTTGAAGAGGAAGAAGAGAAACTTTCTCGTATGGAAGAAGAACTTGGTAAACGTGTTGTTAGTCAGCGTGACGCTATTAGTAAAATATCTGGAGCAGTGCGTCGTTCTCGTGCAGGGATTAATGACCCAGGACGACCAATAGGATCGTTTATGTTCTTAGGTCCAACAGGAGTAGGGAAGACCGAGCTTACAAAAGCACTCGCAGAATTTATGTTTAACGATGAGAAGGCTTTGATTAAGGTGGATATGAGTGAGTACATGGAGAAGCATAGTACGAGTAAGTTAATTGGCTCTCCTCCTGGGTATGTTGGTTATGACGAATCAGGTCAACTCACCGAGGCGGTACGTCATAGGCCATATGCAGTAATTCTTTTTGATGAAGTAGAAAAGGCACATCCTGAGGTATTTAATTTACTTCTACAAGTACTCGACGAAGGGCGACTTACAGATAGTAAGGGGCGTGTGGTTAACTTCAAGAATACCATCATCATTATGACATCTAATATTGGAAGTCAGTATATTCAGAAGATGGAGCAGATTGGATTTTCTAATATGGTTGCAGGTGGTGAGTATACGCAAGTAAAAGAGAGGGTGACTGATGCTGTAAAAGAATTCTTCAAGCCAGAATTTTTGAATCGTCTTGATGAAACTATTATTTTCGACGTGCTTTCAAAGGATGAAGTAAAGTCTATTGTAGGTCTTCAGATCGCAATACTTGCAAAACGACTCCTTGAGAAAGAAATTAATCTTGAAGTTACTGGAGAGGCAGTGACTCATATTAGTGAGAAGTCGTATGACCCTCATTATGGAGCACGACCGATTAAGAGATTCATCCAGACTCATATTCTTAATCAAATAGCTTCCCTTATGCTTTCAAAAAAGTTTAATAAAGGAAGTGTCGCAGAAGTGTTACTTGATAAGAAAGGGGAAATCACAGTAGAAGCCAAGAAACCACGGAAGATACCAAGCCCACTTACAAAGGCGGATATGGTAAGGAAGAGTGCATAAAGTTATGGGACAAAAGAGCGAAGGCTATGCCTTCGCTCTTTTGCTTTGTACCCTCATTTTTGCTAGAATGTACTTCGCTGTCGCAAGCATGTATAGGATAGGCCAGAGGCTTTGAAGTGGTGTCGCCAGATATCATGGAGTCGTCCTTGAAATATAGTCCTTGTTTGCGATGGCGACCATATGCGTCGGTGGTGGAGTGGTCAATCACAATAGACTGTAAATCTATCGCCCTTCGGGCTTCGCTGGTTCAAATCCAGCCCGGCGCACTGAATATAAAATACCCAAGTTACTACTTGGGTATTTTATATTCAGCTCTGTCACAGAGGAAAACAAACTGCTTTGTTTTCGTCT
>JAYTIW010000036.1:0-4623 GCA_043731575.1 Minisyncoccota bacterium
TTGTCAACGATCTTAACCTGTCTTCAAGATACCTTATAAATGTATCTCAAATACCAGAGGACGCTCTCAAACAGAGACGTCTACAAGTAGTATAAGTATTCCCTAAATAAACGCAATTGTTATATCACATTTAAATGTGGATAATACTACTTGAAGTACATTACTGTACTGTGGAGCAAGTATCTCATTTTTGGAAGTAAAAGTCAAAATACTAGACCCACTTTTACACTATTCCAACCTGAGAAACAAGTCACAAAAAAGAGGGTCTGCACAGTTTGCAGTCGTGGTATTACGGCCTTAACTCAAAAGGTAGTGTTTGAGCACTACCTGCCGTCGTGTCTGTCCCACATAGATAATAACCGACCATGTAAAGAATTGTGACAGTATTTTTATCTAACATCTAGTATCTAACATCTGTCTATCTAAGTACATATCTACTCCAACGCTTCTCCCCTATACGTTCAATCACGTTATCATACAAAAGTGCATTGAGTTCTCGTTGAATAGTTTTTTCACTACATCCTTTAATGCGTGCAGCAATGTCCTTTATACTCACATCAACTCCACGTACAAAAAGTGCTACTATTTGTTCTCTTCTTGACATTTTTTTCATTTGAAATGAGGAAGCTAGTGTGTTAACTGGGCGTGTTGCATGCTCCATAAGAATGGCATGTGTTGATTCTGGTTTTGTAAATATGTCTTTTACTTCATTATTGTCTTTTACTTTATTTTCAAAAGTCGTCTTTTCGTCTTTTTTATCTTTTACAAGGAAATCTTTATTTTGTCCTTTAGTTTCGAGATTAGAAAATTTAGAAAGAATTTGTGCCTGACGTAGTGATTCTTGTGTGCGTCTCAAGTCATACGTGTTCTCGTGGAGTCTTGCAATTGAAAGTGGTGTAAGGACATCGTACGAAGTAGAGTTGACAGCGTTTGAAAAGCCTCCATCTCGTTCAAGCTCCTCTTCGTTTTCAACATGAAACATCTCTTTTGTAAAAATTGGCTGCTTTTTCTCAAGGACAAGTTGCAATGATCTGAAGCCGTCCATGAGTAGTTCTCCATTCATTTTAGAGACGATTCCCGTCGTGACAGCAACATGAAGCATTGAAGTTATCTCAGTGACTGCCTTAAGTGATACTTTTAATTCAATAACTCTGTCTTTAACATATAGTTGTGAGAGTGCATTCATGGACGACAAAAGGGCAACTGCGTTCTTACGAAGACCGTGCTTAATAGGCTCGCTATCTACAATTAAATCAGTTACTAAATAAAGAGCTGTTACAAGCTTTTCTGACTTCTTTGCTATAAGAACCCCATAATCTTTTTTTGATTCTTCGTTCATAATTGTCTGTTGTTTGTCTTTTATTAAAACACTTTATTTATTTGTCTTTTTTAATTATGTCTCTTGTACGAAACATTTATTTTGCACTGACTTTTATGCTTGTGCCTATCCTGACATTTTTGTCTTCATAATGCAATCTATGCACCCAATAATGTCTATTCTATGCCTTTTATATTTCCTGTAAAGACTTGTCTAATAGAGATTATATGTCCCTGTTGGAGATAGACTGTAGACCTTAGCTTGTGATTCAACAGAATCACCTACTGGGTAGACTGTAGCTAATGCAGAATTCAAAACAGGGAAGCCTACGGCTTCCCTGTTAGTTTAGGCTACAGTCTACAAGCTAAGGTCTATAGTCTATTCAGTTATCCCTTATTTCATAACCCTATGTTTGCTATACTCTCCATATATAAAGACTCTTATTTCTACATACGTTATGGCTAAAGAAGAATCACCAATAGAAATTTCACGTACTCGCAAGCGACGAGTTAAAGAACCAGTACTTACTGAGACACTTCTTGGGGTACTTGCTGTAGTTTGTATTATGGTTACAGTTCTTCTTCTTTTCTCTATGGTTCACGCAGGAGGAAGTGGGGGAGAAGTGCTTTTTACAGGAATAACATCTTTAATAGGAGTGTATGCATACTTCACCCCTTTTATAAGTATTTACGTTGCGTACTATTTATGGAAGGAGGAGGTGCCGACAATTCGCACATTAACAGTACTTGGAGGATTTTTCCTTATTCTTGGAATTGGAGGTCTTGGAACTATACTCTTTGGTCAAGGGTTCGGTGGACTTTTAGGTAAATCTATTGCGCAACCACTCCTTACACACTTCGCCTATTATCCAAGTGTTTTCTTATTGACAGGCATCTCACTTATTGGGTCTATTATTTTTCTTGAACGAAAACCCTCACTTACACCTCTAAAACTTCTCATCCTCTACCCTATTGAACAACTACTTGCTTTCTTCTCCAAAAGAAGAGGTCGTGCATTTGATGATGATGAGCAATTACCAAAACTATCTGAAGTAGAAGAGACTGATCTAGAAGTAGAAGAAAACCTCTCTGAGGAAATTATGGAAATTTCTGGGGACACTGCCTCTGAAGACGACCTTCGTCGTGAACTTTTTGGTGAACTATCCCCTGGTGACACTGCTCACACAACAAAAATAAAAAAAGAAATAAAAGTAAAACCTATCATCTTGACGCCAGAGTTTATTCCACCTCCGCTTGATCTTCTCAACTTCGACAGTGGTAAGAGTGGCGCTGGTGATAGTAAGAGTAAGATGCTCACTATACAAAAAACACTTGAGCATTTTCGTATTCATGTTGACATGGGTGAAGTAACTGTTGGTCCGACGGTAACTCAATTTACACTCAAACCTGCCCAAGGAGTTAACTTGTCGAAAGTTGTGGCACTACACGATAATCTCGCAATGGAACTTGGAAGTGAGTTCCTTCGTATTGAAGCTCCGATCCCCGGAAAGACCCTCGTTGGTATCGAGATCCCTAACGAACGAAAAGCAACTCTTGGACTTCGTTCGATGCTTGAACTAGATGAGTTCAAAAATGCTGGACCCCTCACTCTCGCTATTGGTAAGAGTATCGTTGGGAAACCTCTTTTTGGAGACCTCGAGAAAATGCCTCACTTACTCGTTGCTGGAGCAACTCGTACAGGTAAGTCTGTAACGCTACAGAACCTTCTTATGTCACTTCTCTATAAGAACTCTCCGTATGATCTCAAGCTCATAATCCTTGATCCGAAGCGTGTAGAATTCACCGCGTATCATAATCTCCCCCATCTTTACACCCCAGTTATCAAAGAACCGAAAAGTGCAATCAAAGCACTCAACTGGGCCATTCAAGAAATGGAACGACGTTACGAAATCCTAGCTGAGAACGGACAAGTAAACGTAAGTGACTATAACAAAAAAGTGTTAAGTCCCGCTCTTGAAAAAGCACGAAAAAGAGGTTCTGTTGGAGATACTGTAACTGGGTTACCTCCTAAAATGCCATACATTGTTATTATTTTCGACGAGTACAATGACTTCATGCTTTCGTATCCTAAAGAAATTAGTCCGCTCATTACATCTCTTACTCAAAAAGGTCGTGCTGCTGGTATACATCTTATCCTTGCAACACAACGACCAGATGTAAAAGTAATTACAGGAACAATCAAAGCCAATATCCCTGCACGTATGGCACTTAAAACAACTTCTCAAATAGACTCCCGTACTATTTTGGATGCATCAGGTGCTGAAGACCTACTTGGTAACGGTGACATGCTCTACATGGCATCTGATAACCCGCGTCTTGTTCGTATTCAGGCCCCTTTTATATCTGTTGAAGAAATAAAAGCTGTTGTTTCGCATATTAAGCAGGCACATCTTGAATTTATTCCCGACCATATTGATATTTCTAAAGTTAAAGTTGGGCAAACAAACTCCTCTCCAGATAACAGTACTGGAAACAGCGGCAAAGAACCAGAAGATGACGATGATTACATGAGCGCAAAGGACTTCGTTATTTCAACCGAAAAAGCTTCGACATCCTCACTTCAGACGGCTTTTCGGTGGGGATATAACAAAGCAGCCCGCATCATTAATGACCTTGAACATTTTGAAGTTATTGGTCCTGCTCGCCAAGGTGAACGTTATCGGGAAATTTTAGTTGGCACAGGAAGTTCATCTAATGAAACCACTTTGGAACAAACTACTTCTGACAAAACTACTGACGATATCTTCAGATAACCGTCTTAACCCCCTTCATCAGAAGTTATCTTAAATTTAAACGTCTGTTTAAATACCACCTTACATGCTCTCCTCTTACGACTTCCGCAAAAAACTTGAAACCTACGGGATAGTAGCGCTTGTTCTTATTGCTCTTTGCTATGGTGGATTTAAAGCATACCCACTTATTATTGGTCCTAAAATTACTATTTATAATCCACATGACGGGGACACTGTAGCAAGTACTACATTTGAGATTTCAGGTCAAGTTTCTCCAGTTAAAGAGATAACTATACAAGGAAGACCTATCCCCATAGGAACAGATGGGCATTTTACAGAAATCCTTACTGCTCAATACCCATATACCGTTCTTGTTATAACTGCGACAGATTTTTACGGGAAAACGATTACGAAGACGCTGAGGGTGATACCGGAGAAATAGACTGTAGATCGAGACAGCTCGGCTGCGAAGATGTCCTGATTCAGCAGAATCAAGTCTTGGACTACAGCCACTAGGCGGAGGGACCTGTAGACTGTAGACTGTAGACTGTAG
>JAYTIW010000037.1:0-30782 GCA_043731575.1 Minisyncoccota bacterium
CTCTCATTTGTATCTCTATTTTACCAAAAAACCACTGTGAAATATATGAATTTATCCACTTTTCAAGTGGTGGTTTTACTCGGGGTTGTGAGGAGATACGGGTGTGCTTATTTCCAAAGACTGCTTTTTGTGTTAGTATATAGTTTACAATTTGTTCAATAAGTAAGAAAAAGTTTCGTAAATAATACGCGCGAATAGCTCAGCTGGTAGAGCACTCGACTGATACTCGAGCGGTCCCAAGTTCGAATCTTGGTTCGCGCACAAAATATAAAATCCCGGAGGCAAGGCCTCCGGGATTTTATATTTTGTGCGCGAACAGGAAATGAGCCTGCGCTGATTTCCGTCAAGATTCGAAAGTCCGGAGTATGCTCCCGATTTTTTAATTTGTACTCAACTTCTTAAAATCGCAGTCCTTTAGGGTTTCGCTAGCAGGCGAAACGACGAGGAGCGGCCTGCGAGAAACTTTTGTGACGACAAAAGTTTATTTGTAGGAGAATCTTGGTTCATATACGAAGTGGTTTTGTTTTGGTATTCTTAAGCAATGGAAATTAAGAAAGTATCCCTCAAAAACTTCACTTCACTTCGTATCGGAGGGGATACGGATATGGCAGTGGTTACAAGTGAGAAGGAATTAGAAGAGGTTATTCTCTGTGCGGCGGCCGAAGGCCGCCGCATCCACATTTTGGGCTCTGGCACCAACACCTACTTCGGAGAAGATCTTGGTAACCTTCTTGTGCTCAAGATGGAAATGAAAGGTATTGAATGCGAAAAGAAAAAAGAAAACAGTAAACAGAAAACAGAAGAAAACTCGGATTCCCTACAGTCTACAGTCTACAGTCTAACGTCTAGCGCTGGAGAATCTTGGGATGACATTGTTAAGTACGCAGTCACAGAAGGCCTCTGGGGAATCGAGAATCTCTCCTACATCCCCGGCACAGTAGGAGCTGCGCCTGTGCAGAATATTGGAGCGTACGGCATGGAGTTGAAAGATTCTCTTGTGTTCGTGAGGGCATATGATTTGGAACAAAAATCTTTTGTAGAGCTCACAAAAGAGCAGTGTCAGTTCGGCTATCGTGACTCACTTTTTAAAAAAGAAAAAGGAAGGTATGTTATTACACAGGTGACTCTAGAACTTTCTAAAGAAAAGGATCCTGTGCTCACCTACAAACCTCTTGATGTGCTGACAAGCAACAAAAATGTTACGTTACAGGAGATACGAGATGTGGTCATACGAACTCGCACATTGAAGCTTCCAGATTATAATTTCTATCCGAACGCGGGGTCATTTTTTAAGAATCCTATTGTAAGTAGCATGGAGGCCGAAGTCCTCCGTGCGAAGTATCCTGAGATACCACTTATACCCCATCAGGAAGGCTTCAAAATACCCGCAGCGTGGCTTATCGAGCATGTTGCAGATATGAAGGGTGTTCGAATAGGAGACGTCGGCACATGGCCGAATCAGCCACTTGTGGCTGTGAACTACAAGGAAGCGGATGCAGATGATCTTGATTTTTTACGAAATAAAATACAGCAGAAAGTTCGTGATAGCACAGGTATTATTTTAGAGCAAGAAGTAACTCGAGTTGATTGATTTTCATCTATAATTTTGGTATTGTAGAGGTCTTGAATGTGCAAGGTTTTTAGTTCTTTAAAGAAAGTAGAGTATGCCACAGACTTCACAAAACTTATTTGACGCCAGTCATTACTTTGACCAAATTATAAAGGAATTCAAAGAATGTCCAAAAGTTCTCACAATTGGTCGCCACGCTGATCTGGAAGAAACTACAGAAGTGTATTGTTTAGAAGCAAACACAAATCATAGAACATCTTACTTTATTCCGAAACAAAACCTTGTCAGTCGTGAAGGCCCAGAGTCTTCTATTTTCCACTTTGTAAAAGTTTCGGAAAAAGAAAATGAGCCATCGATGTATTGGCTTGTCATTCACGGTATTTCAAGGATGGGTTTTCTTTTCCCTTTGGAAATGTTTGATGATGGCGGTTTTAGTTCTTTGCTAGAGTAGGTCAAAAGTCATTTTTTACGGCTGGAGTTAAATCCTTGAAGATTCTATTTTAATTTGCAATTGTATCCATAGTGTGTTATTATGTTACTATCGACAGCCTAAGTACTATGCTCTAACAAGTATATACAGGCTGCCGATTTTTATTTTTAAAGTAAGAAGGATTAGAAATGGCAATTGAAGAAAAAGGGAAAAGTCATGGCGACCACCCAGAAGTACAAGGAGAGGCATCTGACGGGAGTCTTTCTGGAAGAATACTCCGGAAAGCCCTTGACGGTCTTCGTTCCAAGGAGTCAGGATTGGAATACCCACACGATGAACGGTGTGAGGGTCGCCGAGGTGAATTCTGACCCAATCGTTGATTGAAGGAGAAAAAATTGGTAACTCTTTTTTTGGAAGCTATAGGCTTTCCTTTAACCAGGTATGAGATTCACAGACGCGAAGGATGTGAAGAAATTTCCCTCATTATTCAGGAAAGCGTTCCAATGGAGCGCCAGCGAAAGATGTGGTTAGCCAAAGCTTTCAAAAAGCTTGGACTAACTGCAGCTACGATAGCTACGATTTCTCTTGGAGTTGTCGTTTTGCAAGTCTCTGCTCGGTCTTTGTTATGACCAGGCGCCCACCTTCTTGGTGTGTCCGCCGCCTACGCAAGTGGGCGGCTTTATTTTTATAGGCATGATAGGATGTAGAAGATGAATAAATCTTTAGAAGAAAAACGAGGGACGTTATATATTATCCCAACACCCATTGGAAACCTCGAAGATATGACGCTTCGGGCTATTCGAGTACTCAAAGAGGTGGACATGGTTTTGTGCGAGGACACTTCTGTCACTCAGAGACTTTTTAAAGAATATGATATTACCACCAAAACCACCGTGTTTTTCGCACAGACTGGAGTGAAGAATATCGAGAGGATAATGAATCTTCTTGAAGAAGGAAAATCTTTGGCGCTTGTGTCTGATGCGGGTACTCCTACTATCTCAGATCCGGGGGTACTTCTTGTAGATATGGTGCGAAAGGAATTACCCTTTGTTAAAATTGTAGCGCTTCCTGGTGCTTCGGCACTTACAGCAGCGCTCTCTGCTTCTGGTATAACATCTTCAACATTTACATTCTACGGCTTCATGCCACACAAGAAAGGGAGAGAGACACTCTTTAAGACAATCGCAGAAAGCGAGCAGACATCAGTGTTTTATGAGTCAGTACATAGAATAGAAAAAACCCTTGAGTCGCTATCGTCAGTACTAAATGGCGCTCGTCAAGTAGTAATTGCTCGAGAACTAACCAAGATGCATGAGGAAGTAGTAAGAGGGACATCGCAAGAGATAAAAGAGTATTTTGTAAAAAACAAAGATCATCTTCGAGGTGAGTTCGTGGTGATTGTGGAAGGTAGATAGTAGATGTTAGGTTTTAGATAGATACAAATCCTCAAAATACCCTTGACGAGCTTTTTCCTTCTTTCTACAATTTTTCTAACATCTAACATCTAACATCTAACATCTAACATCTAACATCTAACATCTAACATCTAACATCTAACATCTAACATCTGCCCCCATTGTGTTTTCCTTCTAAAAATTATAAACTAGCAACTAATAATTACCTCTATGTCACCTCTTGGAATTAAACGATCGGTCGCGGTACTCCTTATTCTTTCACCGTGGATTTTTATCCCTGGTGTTTTTAAGGAGGTAGTTTTTATTATTGCTGGAATTCTTTTATTTATCAGCACTCTTGATCTTAGAAAGAAAGTTATTCACAATGAACAACATCAAGAGACCGAAAGTAGACCAGTAGCTCACCATACTGTGAATGCATGAAACAATTTATTGTCGCAGTTTTACTTTTAACTCCTTTCGTATTTTGGGTAACAGGAGATAAAGAATCAGTTTTTCAAGTGGGGAAAAATATTGGAACGGAAGTATATTCAAAAAAAGATGACATACAAGTAGTTCAAGCAGCGACTTCATCAGAAGTGACTACTTCGTCTACAACAACATCTTCTGCTCCTCTTATTACTCATATACAAACACCAGAGTATGTAAAAGCTGTTTATATGTCGAGTTGGGTAGCTGGCACTCCTTCAGTTCGTGCTCGACTCATTAATCTTATTGAAGATACAGAACTAAATGCCGTAGTTATTGATGTTAAAGACAACACAGGAGTACTTAGTTGGGATGGGAGGATACGAGATTTAGATCTTCTTATTAAAGAACTACATGATAAAGATATTTATGTGATTGCGAGAATTGCCGCGTTCCAAGATCCTCTTTATGTAAAGCGATTCCCTAATCTTGCAGTAATGGATTCAGTCAAAAAAGCTATTTGGAAAGATCGTAAAGGTGTGCCATGGATTGATACTGGGTCGCATCAAATGTGGGAGTATCTTGTGCAAGTTGGAAAGGAATCCTACGAAAAAGGATTCGATGAGCTTAATTATGATTATATACGGTTCCCTACAGACGGAAACTTGAAGTCTATGGAATTTCCAATTTCCGGGGAACGTGCGAAGTTTGACAAGAGAGGGATAGTTAAGGATTTTTATAAGCATCTTTATGATTCATTTTCTCCGCTTGGTATTCCAATATCAGGAGATGTGTTTGGGATTATTACAACTAACTCAAATGAGACTAAGACTTTAGGTCAAGATATGGGGGACGCTCTTATGTATTTTGATTACGTAGCTCCAATGGTATATCCTTCACATTTTTATGCAGGGACTGCAGGGTACACTAATCCTGCGGCACATCCTGGCCCAATTATTACATATTCAATGGGTGGTGCGATTACGGGTATTGTTCAAATGGCTAGCTCTACAGGAATGGCAACAAGTACCTTAATTAAAAAGTTAAGACCGTGGTACCAAGATTTTGATATGGGGGCGACATATACTGCCGATATGGTGAGAGCACAGATAAGTGCAGGGGAGAAGTTGGGAGTTGACTCGTGGATGTTGTGGGATCCGGCTAACCGCTATACTCCAACCGCTTTAAAGGCAGAATAATACCTTATCTACTTTGTTGTGGGTCCCGCTCACTCGTCAACGTACTCCCTCGTACGTTTTGGTCAGATTTATCTTCGTCCAAGACGTGAACCTGCTGGTTCAGCCTCGTAGCTAAGGCATTATTCTGCCTTTAAGAATTCTTGGTTTTTAATTCTTTAGGTTTACATTTTTAATACAAAGCAACGAGGGGTCGCTTCGCGACCCCTCGTTGTAATTCTTGTCTACAACCTACATGCTACCAGCTATACGCTTCCCTTGCTATACTGTATCTCATGTCAGATCACGACGCTCCACAAAAAGTAACTTATATCGGTAAAGTTGATTTTCGAAATAAAGAACTAAAGTTTGGAATCAAAGAAAAAGATAGAACACGGCATACCTATGTGATAGGTAAGACTGGAATGGGAAAGTCAACCTTTTTAGAAAATCTTGCCATTCAAGATATCAATAATGGTGAAGGTTTGTGTGTGCTAGACCCTCACGGCTCGATGGCAGAGAAGTTATTGGATCATATTCCAGAGTCACGTATTAAGGATGTCGTTTATTTTGCACCATTTGATGGTGATCATCCGATTGGGTTAAATGTTCTTGAAAAAGTTGAGCCAGATAAGAGATATCTTGTTGCTAACGGCGTGATGGCTGCATTTAAAAAGTTGTTCAAGGACCAGTTTTCTTCACGTATGGAGTACATCCTTAATAATATTATTTTGGCACTCCTTGAGAATGATGGCCAGTCACTTCTTGGTGTTAACCGAATGTTAATTGATAAAGAATATCGCAAGAGTATTGTCGCAAATGTAACTGACCCAACCGTAAAAGATTTTTGGGAAAAAGAGTACGCGAACTATACTGATAAGTTCGCAGCAGAAGCAGCTCCTGCAATACAAAATAAAGTTGGACAATTCGTGGCTAATCCACTTATTCGAAATATTATTGGACAAAAGAAAACATCATTTGATATTCGTACATTGATGGATGAAAAAAAGATTCTCATCGTGAACCTCTCAAAAGGAAAAGTAGGAGAGGGAAATGCGAACCTTATTGGGTCGCTCCTTGTGACTAAGATTTATTTAGCTGCGATGTCTCGTGCTGATGCTGGTCCGTATGAGCTTGAAAAGCTTCCACCATTTTATTTCTATGTGGATGAGTTCCAGAACTTCGCCAACGAATCGTTTGCTTCTATCTTATCTGAAGCGCGTAAGTACAACCTCGCTCTCACAGTTGCGCACCAGTATGTCGAGCAAATGGAAGATGAGGTGAAGGCTGCAGTATTTGGTAACGTAGGCACCATGATTGTCTTTCGTGTGGGAGCAACAGATGCTGAGATTTTTGAAAAAGAATTTGCACCAACATTTATCATGGACGATATTGTTAATCTTTCAGCACACCAGATATACCTTCGTCTCATGATTGACGGGGTTGGATCTGCGCCATTTTCTGCCCGTACACTTAATCCTGTGCAACAACCAGCAAGTTCATTTGCTCAAGCAATCATTGCACACTCACGAGCAGCTTATGGGCGACCACGTTTCGCAGTAGAAGAAGAAATTGTTGCATTCTATACACCTGTAAAAAAAGAAGAAAAGCCCCGCGAAGCACGGCCTGAACAAACAGAGAAAGCTGTGTTTGTAGAAAAGAAAAGAGAGCCATACCAACCCCATTCCCCGATATCAAGATATCCAATTCCAGATCAGAACATTACGCAAGGAAAAGAAGAAGCTCCTCAACAAGAAAAACCTGCAAAGACTGAACGAGAAGAGCGGGATCTTCGTGTTAGGAAAATTACCGACGAGACGCCACTTCCTCCGCGCAGAATTGATCCTAAACGAGAAGATGAGTCAAAGAAAGAAAAAATAATTCAAGAAAGGTATTCTGAAACCAGAAAAATTGAAGAAGCTTTCCACAAACCTCCACAAGGAGGTCAAAGGACTAAACTTCCATACAAAGAAGAAAGAAGTCGCAAACAAGAAAGTCCTCTTAAAAATATTTCTGTTCCAACGTTTGATGACAAGCCCGCGCTTTCCCTTAAAGACGCTTTAGCAAAAGCGCTCAGCGAGCATATGCCTGAAAGTACAAAAAAATCAGATGAACAGATTGTGAGTGAACCTATTCATGAAGGTGTTAAGAATGAAGAGATTGTGCGTGAGAGTTTTTCACCAAAAAAACCAATACAAACCTATGATGATGATACAAAAAAATACAATGAAGCAATAGAACTTAAAGTACGAAAAGAAATTGACGAAGAGATTTTACGAAAACTCTTAGAAGACTAACTACACTTGTATGAAAAGACTTATTTCTCTCCTTCTCTTAATTCAAGCAACAGTGTCTCTTCATGCGCTTGTTATTAATGAAGTAATGTCTAATCCAATAGGGGATGATGGCGGTCGTGAATGGATAGAAGTATATAACAACACTGAGAGTGATATTGACATAGCCTCGCTCACTATTTCTATTAAAGGAGCTTCCTTTATTCCTGTGACACCAGTAGCTGGAGGTACGATTATTACTAGTCATGGGTATGGGATTATTGGGTCTACAGTGAGTGGTACAACTAGGTTTATGCAAGACTACGGAACGTATAGTGGTCTACTTTTTAGAAGCGCTATCAGTTTAGTAAATACTGGTGTGACTTCAATTGAACTTAAATTACAAGGAGTTACAATTGACACCCTTGCATCGTACACAGCAGCCAAAGAAGGGAGTACGTACTCTTTGATTGGAGGAAGTTTCATTACAGGTGCCCCATCTCCTGGGGTAGAGAATAAGACGGTAACATCAGAAGAAGATACTCCAATTACAACTAAAACGACAGGGAATCAAGCGACGCTTCCACAGGCCTCTCCTCCATCAGCTGATATTGTGCTTTATCTTCCTACAGAAAAAACTGTTGTTGCCGGAGCTCCATCGCTTTTTTCGGCATCAAGCATGACTCACGCTGGTAAAGCTATTAGTGATATGTTGTATACATGGGCATTTGGTGATGGCGGACAAAGTACAGGTAGCTCAACATTGTATCGATATCTGTATCCTGGACGGTACGTTGCTCAAGTGGAAGGAACTAATGGGTTAGTAGCTGGTACTGGTAGAATGATTGTGAGAGTCGTCTCTCCAGATATTTCAATATCAAATATTGGGTCAGGAAAATATGGAAACTATATTGATATAAAAAATCCAAACACCTACGACTTAGATATTTCATCGTGGAAGATAATGATAGATGGAGCTCCATTTTCATTTCCTAAAAACACACTTCTCGCAAATGGTGTCACTAGATTCACAGGAGTAGCCATGGGGTTCGCCAGTACAACAGTGTCCTCAAGCACACTCATTAAACTTCTTTTCCCAAACATGGACGAAGTGCTAAGGCTGTATCAAAGTGAGATAGTAAGTAGTTCATCTACAGCAGAGCAAAAGATAGCCCAAGTACAAGTGTTGCCTAGGCTGAAAATACCAAAACAACGTATTGTAAAAAATACCCCCACTGCAACCTCTTCTAGTAGTACGTCTACCCAAATGAACACTATTTTTAAAAGTACAAAAAAAGATGTTCGCCTAGCTACGTTTATGCGCTCACTCTTTGGTAAATAGCATTAGTGATATACTTAATAAAATAAGATTATGATAACAGTTGCACTACAAGGGGGACTAGGTAATCAATTATTTCAGTATGCGTATGGGCGAGCACGTATGGCAGAGGGGAAGGATGTGGTTTTTGATATTAGTTTTTTTGAGACGAATACCAAGTATACAAAAAGAGAGTATCTTCTTGGTAACTTTTTAATAGGAGATTCAATTAAAATTACACAAGAGCATCCAAAACAAAATCTACTTATAAGGATTATTAATAAGATAGATGTCACACGACGCGTACGATATTCACAAGCAAATCTAAAAAAAGATAACAATTTTGCAGACGGGTATTATGTATCAGAAAAATATTTTGTGAAGATACGAGATGTCATTCTTAAAGAAGTGGTGCTAAGAAACAAGAGTGACAAGTATAAAGAATGGGAGCAAAAGATTCTCAGTGCAAAGAATCCTCTTATGGTTCACGCGCGACGTACAGATCATATTCTTAATAAAACATTCACTCGTATTGAGGCACCATATTATCAAGAAGCTTTGAAACACTTTGATGAAGACTGTGAAATTTTTGGTTTTTCTGACGACGCTAAGTGGTTACAAGATACAATCAAGCACCCTGTTACGATGGTGAGTGGTCAGGGGTTTACTGACTACGAGGAACTTATGCTCATGTCATTAGGCAAAAACTTTATTATTGCGAACAGTACCTATTCTTGGTGGGGGGCATGGCTTTCTACGCATCAAGACAAAAAAATTGTTGCACCTAAAAAATGGTACGCTTCGATATTTTGGACATGGCCAAATCAGGATATAGAATTTGACGGATGGGTAAGAATATAGTCGAATTTACCCTTATGAATAAGGGTTATTCTTGTGATACACTATAAAGATGTATTCAGTTATTTTATGTGGTGGGGCAGGAACACGATTGTGGCCACTTTCTAGAAAGAGCTATTCTAAACAGTTTTTAAGTTTGTATAGTGAAAACTCTCTTATTCAAGAAACTTTTTTTAGAATGAAAGGGCTTATGCCAACGTCTCATATTTTTGTCGTTACAGGGAAAGATGGTTATTTTGAGGTTTTACGTCAACTGCAGGAAGTCGATGAACATTTTGACGCGAAACAAATCCTTGTTGAGCCGGTAGCTTTAAATACTGCACCAGCAATAACTTACGCGATTAAGCATCTTGTAGAAATAGTGCACGTTCCACCCGATACTACTGTCATGATCGCACCTTCTGATCACTATATTGCAGATAGTGGAATATATACTAAAATTGTTCAGGATTTTGCGCTTACTATTGGTCAATACATTGGAACTATTGGTATCACCCCAACAAAGCCAGAAACTGGCTATGGGTATATCAAGAAGGGTAATTTTCTTAAACCGTATCACGCAGTTACTGAATTTAAAGAGAAGCCAAGTCAAGAAGTTGCAAAGAGTTATCTAGACACAGGTGCATATGTTTGGAATTCCGGAATGTATCTTTTTGCTATTGAAACATTTATTCAGGAACTTAAAAAACATGCTCCTAGTATTCATTCGCACTTTAAAAAGGACATGAAGACATTCCTCTTAGATTTTTCTTTAATGCCATCTATATCAATTGATTATGCACTATCTGAGAAGTCAGATAAAGTAGTTGTGTATGAGGGGGATTTTGGTTGGAATGATATAGGATCATTTGATAGCCTTGCTGAACTTAACGGAGATAAAGAAGATAAAAGACATATCAACATAGATTCTCATAATATTTTTATCCATAATGGAAATAATAAAGTCATCGCTACAATTGGCGTAGATGACTTAAATATTATTGATACAAAAGATGGGTTACTCATCAAAAAAAGAGGAACAGGGGAGGATGTGAAGCGTGTTGTTGAGAAGATGAAAGAGCTTAAGATGAAAGAAGTTGATCATAGTCTTCTAGGATACCGTCCATGGGGAAAGTATGAGGTGCTTGTCGATATGCCAAATCATAAAGTAAAAAAGATAACAGTCTATCCAGGCGGAAGACTTTCTCTCCAGTCTCACACAAAAAGATCTGAGCATTGGGTTGTTGTTAAGGGGACAGCAGGAGTAACCCATGGAGAGAATTACATTCTTCTTGGCGAAAATGAGAGCACTTACATACCGTCTGCTACAAAACACCGCCTTGAGAACAAAGGGGAAGGGTTACTTGAGGTAATAGAGGTGCAAACAGGCGGTTACCTGGAAGAAGACGACATTGTGCGATTTGACGACGAGTATGGTAGAGTGGATTGACGAAAAGTCATGTATTTTACTATTTTAGACCTGTTTCGCTTTTTCTCTGCAATCGGTGTATTTTTCCACCACACGTTTCTTTTCCATTATGGGAGATTAGGGATATATCTCTTTTTTATGATTTCAGGGTTTGTGATTTATTTTAGCCTTAATAAAGGTGTTAAAGAATACATTGTTGGGAGATTTGTAAGGTTGTATCCAACGTTTTGGATATGTGCGACTATTACCTTTTTAGTAACACTTGTATATGGTAACGCTATAGCAATTAAACATTACCTTATCGGGTTACTTATGTTTAATAGTGGGCACATGGAGACTATGATCGATGGGTCGTACTGGACGCTTACCTTTGAGCTTCTTTTTTATTTTTATATCGGTGTTTTTGTTTGGCTTTTTACAACAAAGAGACTGGCGTGGTTCTACACTTCTTGGCTCCTCATTTCTTTTTTTAGTTTTTATTTTGCAGTAGATCAGGTATTTTTCTTTAAGTTATTAAGTGTTCGTTTTGCGCCATATTTTATTTTTGGAGGAGTACTTGCTCTTATCGTCGACAAATGGGACACGGTTAAATTGAAAAGTAAAATTTTGTACTCAACAGTTCTTCTAGGCTCTTGGCTTATGCCTATCTACATCAGTAGCAAGCTACAAGATCAAAAAGAAACCATTACCAACTTTACAGGAAGCTTTGATAAAGGAGAACTTGTTATTGTAGAGGTACTTTTCACAGTTATGTTCCTCGGTGTATTCCTTTCTCGTTTTGATTTTGCAACTAATAAATGTTTTGCGAAGATCGCTCTTACTTTAGGGAGTATTACATACCCACTCTACCTCCTTCATTGGAAAATAGGGGACACTATTATTTCTCATTACAATAATGCATATGGTGTTATCACGAATTTTTCGATAGCCGTAGCTGTACTTATCATCATAGTCTCATATTTTATTTCCATTTACGATATACCACTTCGAAAATCAATCAAGAAAAAAATAGAAAAATTTCTATCACACCCCACGTAAATTATTACTCTTTAACTCTTCAAGAAATGATTCATAAGTCAGTTCTAATCCTTTGGTTACTTCAGTCATATGTGTCCATCCTAAATCATGTATCTTTTCAACATCAAGTAACTTTCGTGGAGTGCCGTCAGGTTTAGTCGTGTCAAAGATTATTTCTCCAGTATAACCAACAATATTTTTAATTATATAAGCCACTTCTTTTATTGTTATATCAGTTCCAGTACCTACGTTGACTATTTCTCGATCATTATAGTTTTCCATAAGGAAGAGAGAAGCATTTGCTAGATCGTCCACATGAAGAAACTCTCGCATAGGAGATCCTGTTCCCCATAGAGTGACTGTCGGTAATCCTTGAATCTTTGCCTCGTGGAATTTACGTATTATCGCAGGAATGACGTGGGAATTTTGTAAGTCATAGTTATCCTTTGGTCCGTAGAGATTTGTCGGCATAAGACTGATAAAGTTGTCACCATATTGATCTCTGTAAGCTTGGCATAATTTTATTCCGGCTATTTTTGCTATAGCATAAAATTCATTACTTGGCTCAAGAGCTCCTTGAAGGAGTTCATCTTCTTTTATAGGCTGTTTTGCGAATTTTGGATAAATACAAGAAGAGCCTAAAAATAAAAGTTTCTTAACCTTGTTTAGATGTGCTGCATGAATAATATTTGTTTCTATTATTAAATTTTCATAAATAAAATCTGCTCGGAAGGTGTTGTTTGCCATAATTCCACCAACTTTAGCAGCTGCAAGGAACACATATTCTGGTTGCTCATCTTTAAAAAAAGAATTGACGGATGCTTGATTCGTCAGATCCACTTCCTCTCTTCTTTTTGTAATAATTTTGTTAAATCCAAGTTTTTTTAGATTTCTTAAAATAGCATCACCGACCATACCACGATGACCTGCTATAAATATTTTTGAGTCTTTTCGCATTGTTTATTTTTTAAACCCCCCATTAAGTATATGCTTTTCTCTTCTTGCATGTTCAAGGTCATGTTCCATCATCTCAGTTACTATTTCCATTATAGAAGTTTTCGGTTTCCATTGTAGTTCTTTTGCAGCTTTTAAAGCATCCCCAAGTAGCGTTTCAACCTCTGCTGGCCTATAATAAACAGGATCAATTCGTACACGGATCGTATTTGTTTTAATTTCAACCCCTATCTCATCTAAGCCTTGTCCTTCCCAACGTAAGTCGCGGTTAACATGATTAAATGCCCATCCAACAAACTCTCGCACACTGTATTGTTCACCGGTAGAGATTACGAAGTCATCTGGGATGTCATGTTGCATTATTTTCCACATTGCTTCAACGTAGTCCCTTGCATGTCCCCAATCACGTTTAGCATCCAAGTTACCAAGGTAGAGCACATCCTCTAATTCGTGATGAATACGTGAGACTGCTCTGGTTATTTTTTTTGTCACAAATGTCTCCCCTCGGTAAGGGCTCTCATGGTTAAAAAGAATTCCATTTGTTGCGAACATTCCGTAACTCTCTCTGTAGTTTTTTGTTATCCAGTAGCCAAATAATTTAGCAACACCATATGGACTTCGTGGATGAAAAGGAGTTAACTCATGTTGAGGTATCTCACGTACTTGTCCAAACATTTCTGATGATGAGGCTTGGTAGAATTTAGTTGTTTTTGTTAGTCCACAAATACGAATAGCTTCAAGTAATCTTAATACTCCCATAGCATCAACATCTGCCGTATATTCTGGATTTTCAAATGATACTTTTACGTGAGATTGTGCACCAAGGTTATAAATTTCATCTGGTTTAACTTTAGCGATGATACTAATCAAGCTTGATGTGTCAGTAAGGTCACCAAAGTGAAGAAAAAATTTCGTATCCCCATGTTTATCTTTATAGATATCATCAATACGAGCAGTGTTAAAGAGAGATGTGCGGCGTTTAATGCCGTGCACTTCATAGCCTTTATCGAGTAAAAAACGAGCAAGATACGCCCCATCTTGCCCGGTTATTCCTGTAATAAGAGCTTTTTTCATTGTTCACCTATAGTAGCACGATTTAAAGCGTTGTTCAAAAATGGGGTTATTACGACCATAGACTCAAATCTGATGATGTACTTGGTGTGTTAAATTTTAACCCACCTTATCGTTTTTGTAGGTGCTACTGAACTAAAAAAGAAAAGTTTTTTCTGTACAGAAAACCTTTCTGCGTATGTTTTTACTTTTTTGAAAAATAGAAATACTTAAGATTTTCTAAAAATTTAATTTTTTTAAATGGTCTATATAGTGTTGCCAGTGTCTTAAGAATACGAGATTGTCTTTTTGTGTATTTCTCTATAAGACGTTCATGATTTCTGTAGAGTGTTGCCCTGACAGGGTTAATGGTATTTCTTTTTGCTTTCGCTAAAGGCTGATCAATTATCTTGTTGAGAAAGGTCTCAAATCCTTCCTTAACTTCTTTAAAGTCATAAGTAGCAGCAGCCACTGGTTCGTGTAGTGTTTTTAAGTAGAGTTCGTCGTTAGAGTCCAGTTCTTTGACTCTTTCTAAGACTTGATCGAATGATTCGTAGTCATGACAGTTGATAAATCTTTTAGTATTAAATTCTCGAGAGATGTGTGGGTTGCCCCAGTAAATAGGGATAGTATTTGCTGCGATACCATTTACCAGTTTTTCTGTCGTGTATCCTGAGCGTGAAGAGTTTTCAAAAGCGATTGTGAACTTATGCTTCATCTCGTACTCTAATTTATTTTTTACTTTTGCTCCACCTATGTTGTTAAGATATGACCCAGCGGCATTTACTTTTTTATAAGTACTCAGTGTTTCAAAAATAAGTTTACGTTCGATATCACTTCTGTAATTTGAGTAAATAAAACTACAAAATTCTGTTTTAGTAGCAAGATTTTCTCTAGTAAAGGTTGTGTTTTTCTGTAAGTAGTTCTCACCAGCTAGGAGTAGTTCCTCCTTGGTGTAAAATACAGCCACTAGATAGAGAGGCATTCTGTAATACCTATCTTCGAATGTTAGATAATCAAAACCTACAGCATAGTCACAAAGGTTAAAGTTAGGGGAGGTATTTTCACCTGTATAAAAAATTTTAATACAGTCGTAGCGATGATGGTCAAAAGTTGACTCGTTATAAAAAAGATACTCAGGGTCTTCTGAAAGCTCTACAGTATAAGATTTTTGAAGTGTGCTGAGAATAAAGTAACTATATGCAAAGGTATCAGTTACGCTGTGTCCACAAATTTTTACTCGTATTGTTTTCATATGGTTTTTACTTATCTTATGGTTGCTATAATCTGACTTAGATACTTCGAGTCAGTACATTCTTCTGGGTTTCTTTCATTGATTTCATTAAAGTATTTATAGGGTACTCGTACCTGATGCTTTTCTTTTCTTAAAAACATTTCGTACTCCATATCAATATGTCCTATGTCAACGACTCTATACCCAAGAAGAAAGAGGTCGTACGCTATTACTTTTGCTGTAGGCCCAAGTGAAAGTAGCACAAACTTGTCCTTACTTTCCTCCATAACCCGCTCTTCTATTTCTTTATAGTTTGTATAAGCGTTTTCTGGAGGACATAAAATTCTCTGTACAGACTTAGTGTTCTCAAATAAGTCATTCCCAACCCCAAGCCTGCTTTTTATTCCTTCAATGAGAATGACATCTTTGTCTCTCCAAATCTCTTTTATTTTTTTAAAAAGTACATCTGCATGTGTCTTGTCTTTATAGGCAAGGTAGTGTCTCGTCACGTTTGTGTCACCATATATCTTGTCATACGACAATAACGTTGTCCAAACATGATTGTACCTGTAGATGTGGTGCATGATGAAATGGTATGCATAGTTAGAAAAAATACCAAGATTTCCCCACATACCTGGAATACAAATAAGCAACCCACTGTCCTTTGCTTGTAAAATATGTTCTAGCTTTTCTGAAAGCTCATCACTTCTTTTTTGAAAAGGGAGATCTATTCCATCTATGAGAGATATTTCTCCATCTCCAAAACGAATAACTGAAAGATCTTTTTCTAAAATAGTATCGATCGTTTTTTCTATGGAAAGTATATTTGGTTTTTTATTATGTGGTCGTATATACAACCTGTCTATATAATATAGGTATGCAAGAATAGGTCCTATCTTTTGGCGCATTTCAATAGAAGTTTTATTTCTCAGTACCTCTATTACTTTTTGATGTAATGGTTTTTTCATAAAGCACAGTACACTTGTATTTAGTGAGTATTTTTAACAAAAGCGAATAACTTCATTTTGCGTTGAATGATAGTGTAGTTAGGATTTGCTTTGAGAATTATTTCTTTAATAACTTCCCGATCATCTGGTAAATGGTAGGTACAAATAGAAAGTATGGGTTTATGTTCACGTAGTATTTTCGTAGCACCTCGAAGCATATGTCGTTCATATCCTTCTATGTCAGATTTAATAAAATCAACTTTTACAATAGCGTTTTTTTCTGCCCAAGTATCTAGAGTTGTTATCTCTAGGTTTGTGTTACCGTCACCTGTTTGTATATTAAATGAGTTACCACCAGTATTACCGTCAGAGTCATTTTCAAAAAAAGAAACAGAACCCTCCTCTTCCCCTAATCCAAGAGGTACAATAGTGATACTACCCTCAACATCTTTGTTGTATTCAATGGTTCTTTGAAGCATCGCTATATTGGCAGGGGATGGCTCAAAGGCATACACGTTAGCACCTTTTTTAGCAGCGTACGCTGAAAAGTCTCCAAGCCATGCACCAGCATCAACAACTACGTAACCTTTTTTAACTGTAATATCCTCACCATTTTTCCCAACATAGCAGTATGTTCCTTCGGGAAGTTTTTTATCTAAATCGTCAACTATTGTGTAACTGTAATTATCATTATGTTCTGTGTAGATACTAAGAGAGTCTTCGTAGACAGTGCGCATAAGATACGTATTTTCTATTTTTGGTAAACGGATCCCATTAAAGTCGTAGTAGTCACCATGTAAAAATTTACGGTTAAACTCTTCGTTGGAAGGTTTAAGAATTGCATTAATTTCTTTAAGTCTTTTTAATACAAAAATATTTTGTCTTTTGTTAAAATATTTTGTTTTTTCTTTGTTACAAAAAGTTGCGAGGTAGTAGAGCCCTGTAAGAAAGTACCCTGCAATTTTAAAAACATAAATACTAAAGGTGTAGTCGTTTCCCCATACCTTGAAGTACACTAATTTTTTTTTGATTGCAACGAGACTCATGGAGGTTAGATTACTAATAAGAAGTATTGGTTAGTATAGCGTACTCTGTCCTAGAATAATACCCCAAAATAAGCTCCTGTTATTCAAATTCTTTGAGTATTTTTTCTTTAACAAGACTGTAGGATTCCTCAACCCCAGTAAGAGTTATACCTTGTTCTAGTTCATATAACCTAGTATATGTCATGAGTCTAAAAACCATGTAATTAAGAATAATAAGTAGTCCAAGTGTTCCATTCTTGTACGAGTGTTTACCGTAGATATATCCATAACGTGTCATGGCTGCAAACATTTTAATAAGACTAAACCTCTCTCCTTTTTCAAATTTTTGAAGTGCCTCTGTCTCAGCATACTTAAGGTGCCCAGAAATAAATTTAGTAAGTGTGTAGGTGCTAAAGTGCTTGAGTGCGTACTCCTCTGTATCATCTAAGAATATTTGTTGTTCCTTTGTTCCGGTAAACTTCCCAAGTCCATGAATGTAATTATTTTTAAAATCAATAAAGTCCTTGTGGTAAAGGAAAGGAGCGTATGACTTGTGAGCATACTTTTTAGTATTGCCCCAAAGATAGGTGTAGAGAGGAATATTAACTGATTTTATAGTATCTTGATGTGAAATTTCGACCATCTTTTCTACAAGTACTTTTGGTGCGATGTTATCTATGTATCCCCAGTATATCCAGTCTGTAGTAATTATACTTTTTACAAATTCAAAATTCTCTTCAGTCTCCATAAAAGGACTTTTGTTTTCTGGTCGTGCAAAAAACTTTGCACCGAGACTCTCAGCTATCTCTTTTGTCCTATCGGTACTTCCTCCATCTAAAATAAATACTTCACCATACTTGATAAAGTTTTTAACGACATAAGAGATTCTTTTTTCTTCATTGTAAGCAAATAAGATAAAGGTGAGGTTATTTTTCATGGAGTGTATAAGTGGTGAAGTTTATCGTAGCTTACGGTAGTATATAATGACATTGCCTAATTTAGCCTGCACAAGTTTTCTCTTAATAATTTCTTTTAGGGTGAACCAGTATTCACGAGTATAGAAGTAGGCTCGTAGTCTACTATTTGAGATAGGGAGATTAAACGTATCCCTAACCCACATAACAATTTCTAATGTTGATTGTATTCTCCCTTGTATGGTTTCTAATCCTGCAAAAACATCCCACCTTATATTAGAAGAGCGAGTTTTAACTATAGGTTCTGCGATCATTATAAATGGAGCATCTTTAAAAATACTTAGATTTACGTACGTATGAATAGCCAGGGTATCAAAAAACTTCTCTTTATCAGGGAATTCTACCCAAGGGTCTCTTTTGAATAATTGTGTGGAAAGTCCTACAAATATACCAACCAAGTTAGTATATTTTTCTATCGAGTGTATGTATTTTGACAAGCTCATGTACTTCTCATCGTGGGGAATACGAAGATTAGGGTGGGGGAGAACTTTATTTTTGAGCGAAGCGTCGTACCCCCAACAATTAAGACCAAAGAAAGGAATATCTTTCGAGTCTTTAATTTTTGCAAGAACAGTAGGGACAGCATTCTCAAATAATGCATCGTCATCCCCAAGACTGAGACAGTAGATGCCGGTACTTTTTTCAATAAGCTTTGCAAAACTTCTGTCAAAACCAAGATTTTTTTCATTTCTAAAATAAACGATAGCCAAGTTAGGGTATCTTCTTTGGTAAGATTGCACAATCTCCGTTGTTGTGTCTGTGCTTGCGTTGTCTGCAAGCACAACCTCAACTTCATTTTTAAGAAGCTCTGTATTTAGTTGAGACACAATGCTATCAAGACATTCAGGTAAGTATGCAGCTCTGTTATATGTTGGAATACAAATGCTTAAGAGAGTTCTACTCATGTTTTTGTGCGATTTGAATGATGTCATTTTTTACTTCTAAAAATAGATCGACACTATATTTTTTGTTCTTGAGTTAAAAGCCCAACAGAAAGAATCCTTGTAAGCCTTATTTATTGAGATGTTCAAAAACATCTTGTACGTGTGGTATTGTAAGTACTTTTTTAGTGTTTTCATTATAGTAAGACTAATGGTACTATATTTTTTCAAAAATAAATAGACTGACTGTGCAGGTATAGTGCCCTATACCAACTAGAAATGGTACACTATCTTTCATTAGATTGTTGCTCACAATACTATCAGTCAATCATCTTACATACTATTACAACATATGCAAATTACCATACCTGTTTTTAAATACAAAGAAATTTCTCTTACTCATCAAGTTTTTGACCCAGGGGAGTTGATACAAATTGATACTGAAAAAAACCTAGATAAAATTCTTGAACTTGACTCAAGTACTATCAAAAATATTATCATTGTTGGTGCATGGAGAGGTAATGAAGTCGCTTCTTTTTTGAGATACCCTAATGCAACAATCTATTGTTTTGAGCCTAATGAGACTAATTACAATCATCTTGTTGATAGATGGGGGAGTAATAAAAGAGTTATATGTTTTAAGGCTGCTTGTGCATCTTTTGACGGAGAGTCTACACTTAATGAAGCTTCACTTACAGGAAATGATTCACTTTTGCAAATTAAAAAAGATTCTAGAACAGGTTTACAACTTGTAAAAGTTCACACTATTAAGACCGTTAAACTAGACAGTGTTAAAGAGTTAGAAGGTAAAGATATTGACCTCCTATGGGCGGACACTCAAGGATATGAGCTTGAGGTACTTTCTGGTGCAACAGAACTTTTAAAGAGAACAACCTCTTTATTTTTAGAAGTTTACAAAAATAATATGGACTACCAAGGTGGTGTAACATATGAAGCTTTAACAGCTTTTCTCGATCAGAGAGGATTTTATGCTTTAGGAGAAGGGATAGATAAGTATAATATTGGAGGAAATGCTTTTTTTCTTAAGAAAGGATTAACAACAAACGCTTTTCAGGTAGATGGATATTCTTTAAGAATTAACAATAGTCTACGAGAAGTGAGTAGAAAGAAAAAGTTACTTACGTTTACTCTTGTGCAAAAATTAACAACTTTTACACCCGTACGAGTTAAGACCTTCATTCGGAAAGTCTTTTTCAGGTTAGGGGTAGAAGTTTAAGTTAAAGTATTTTTTAGATTTTAAGAACCTTTATAACCATTGTTCTTGTTTGTTTAAATAAAAAGAGAGAAAAGAAAGGCACTGTGTATGAAACAAGTGTTGCAAATGCTGCACCAGAAATTCCATAAATAGGAATAAGGTATATATTTAGTACTATGTTTGTAATCATACCAAGGAATGCAGCTATCGAGATATTCTTAGTTGCATTTTCTACAACTAATATTTGTTGTGCAAATGAGTTAAGTGATGCCCCAACAGTGCTCCATGCACAGATATAGAGAGCAGGAAGAGCTCCTAAGAATGCTGTGCCAAAAATAATAAAAAGTAGATACTTAGCAAGCAATGTTAGGCTAAGAGCTACAACAATAGATATACCAAGTATGGTAAGAAGAAGTTTTTTTGTCCTCTTGTAATAAAGCTCTTCAGAATTTTTTTTCGCATTTACAATTGCAGGCAAGAGGGCAGTAAGTATAAGTTGAGGTATAAAATATGATAGCTCAGAAATTCTTACAGCAGAATCATAAAGTCCTACAGCTTCTGCCCCAATCATATTTTTTAACATTACTTGGTCAATCCTTGAATAGATTAAAAAAAATGCTGACGCAAAAATAAGAGGAAAGGAATCCTTAAGAATAAGAATAACTCTTTCTTTTTTAACACTAAGCATACGAAGATCCTTATAAACCTTTGCTTTTAGATAGAGGTATCCTAACGAGTACAGTATTGGTTCTAGTAGCACAATTCCAGCAAGATAAATAACTCCTTGGTCAAAGTAAATTGTTATTATTTTTAAAATATTTAAAATAATAACAATGCAAAGAAGTAGGATTGAAGGATACTTTGATTTTGCTTCTGCTTGGAACTCGTATCCAAGTAGTTGGAAAGCCCCAAAAAAATTAGACATACTAATTATAAAAATAAGAAGTAGTGAAACATCTTTAGAAGACAGAAGGAAGGCTGTTACTGTGGTGACAACAATGGTTACAAGAGAGGCGAGTAAGCGAAGCACGACAGCGCTTCCGAGAAGTTCGTTTCTTTTCTCAGGATATTTAATGAGATCCCTATGCAGGATTTGGTCTATACCGAGGTATGCAATAAAAGAAAAGAGACTTACAAAACTAATCGCATAACTTAGCTCTCCGTAGTTTGCTGGGCCAAGGTTTCTTGCTATATATGCAGTTGCAAAAAAAGTAATTGCCATACTCCCAATTCTTGCAAAAAACATCCAACTCATATTTTTTGAATGTTTTTGGAATCCAGGTTGTCTAAACTTTTCTTGAATGTAGAGAATAAAATCTCTGTATATTTCCATCATAATGACGTGGTGTATATTTTTTATTTTCAAAGCAAGAGCTTCTTTTGTGGAAGTTCCTTCAAAATGTTGATCCAAAAGACACGAGGATTAAAGGTTAGTATTTTGCTAGGAACTCATCAATTTTATTTTGTACGTATGTAATTTGAGTATCGTCTAGTCCATGGTGACACGCAAGAACGAAAGCGCTTTTCATAATAGTATCTGTATTAGGGAAGGCGACACTTATTTTTCTACTTTCAATTTTCTTAAAACCTGGTTGTTTAAGAATGTTGCCTGCAAAAACAGGACGAGTTTGGATATTGTTGTCTTCTAAGAACGTAACTATTTCAAGACGTGTGAAAGGGGCTTTTGGTTTAATAATAATAGGAAAGGCAAGCCATGCTGTCTCTGTATTGGGTGTCTGAGTTGGTAGGATGAAGTATGTATCTTTTGTCCCTATATATTTTGTAAGATTTTCAAAGTTCCGCTTTCTCTTTTCTAAGAAACCAGGGAGTCTTTTCATTTGAGCAAGAGCAAAAGCTGAAGAAATTTCAAGAGGGAGGAAGTTATAGCCAACTTCACTGAAGATAAATTTATTGTCGTAGGGGATGCCTCCTAGTTTAAAGTTGAAGCGATTTTTAAGTAGTTCTGAGTTAGCTTTTTCCCCATAGAGAGATGATTGTCTGCCCCAACCACGAAGGACTTTAAGTCTTGCTTCCCATTTTTCATCATTAACCATAATCATACCTCCTCCTCCTGCACCATTTATAATATGTGATCCGTAGAAGCTAGTTACTGAAATATCAGAGTGAAGACCAGTAGGTTTACCTTCGAATTTACCGCCCAAAGTATCACAAGAGTCTTCGATAAAATATAGTTTATGCTTTTTTGCAATCTCTGAGAGTGCTTTCATATTAGGAATGTTACCCATAAGAGAAGGAATCATAAGAGCTCTAGTCTTCTTCGTGACAGCACTCTTTACTTGGTCTAAGTTCACAAGATATGTTGTTGGGTCAACATCGACAAAAACAGGAATAAGACCTTTTTGTACAATTGGAGAGACGACAGTTGCAAAAGTGAGAGCGGGAGTGATAACTTCAGAACCTTTTGGAAGATTGAGTAATTCAAAAGCAAGAAGATTGGCTGAAGATCCAGAGTTAACCATAACTCCATGCTTCTTACCAAACATTTTAGCAATCTTAGATTCGAATTCTATTGTTTTATCACCCAGAGAAGTGTTTCCCTTAAGAACCTCTACAACAGCATCAATTTCTTCTTGTCCATGAACCGAAAAACCATAAGGGACTCTCAGTTTTTTTTCTGTTGCTTTAGCCATAAAATATTGTATAAATAATATTAGTAAATTGTCAGGTACCTATCTAATATACCCAATATATCAGATATATATTTTTTATCAAAGACCAAAATCCGTAATCCTTAATTTGATTAAGGGGTGGTTTTTATAGGTACGGTAGTTGATGCACAGCTCTATTTGCTATACGCTTTGACTGAGAGCTTCCTTTTAGTTACACTGGCTACACATAAATAGTTATTTTACTCTTTTAGTTTTACTTACTCACATTTATTTATTTGTATGAATTTATCTTACCCAAAGCATCACCTTGTAAAAACAGGATATATAGCTACCTGTCAGATATGTAATTCTGATAAGCTTCACACAATCATCGATCTTGGGCATCAGCCACTGTGTGATACATTGCTCACAGATGCGACGTTAAATGAACCCGAGAAGACATACCCACTTCGTATGATCTGGTGTGAGAATTGTACGAGCTCTCAGATTGACTATTGTGTTGACGGCAAGGAAGTCTATCATCCAGAATACCCGTATAAGAGTGGCGTGACTAAAGAGCTTGTTGAATATCAAGTTAAGATCGCGGAAGGGCTCATTAAGAAATATGATTTGAAGCCAAACGATCTTGTAATTGATGTCGGATCAAATGATGGAACACTTCTCTCTGGATTTAAAGGAACTGGTATTAAAACTGTAGGAATTGAGCCAACTAACATTGCTAAGATTGCTAATGCTAATGGGGTTGAGACGGTGCAGGCATTTTTCGATATTAAGACTTCAGAGACAGTGAAAGCTAAGTACGGGGAGGTAGCACTCATTGTAACCACTAACACTTTTGCACATATGCAAGGTCTTGGTGAATTCATTATGGGGGCACATAACCTCCTTAAGGAGGGAGGAAAGTTCGTTTCTGAGACACATTATCTTTTGAATGTTATTGAAGGAGGGCAGTTCGATACTGTGTATCACGAACACTTGCGAACATACTCACTTAAAGGCCTCGTTACACTTTTTGATCAATATGACTTCACTGTTACTGATGTTGAACGAGGCGACAGATACGGAGGGAACATTCGTGTTCACGTGACCAAAGGAAAAGGGCATTCAGTAGCACAAGCCGTTACTGACCTCCTAGCTCTTGAAGAAAAATCTGGCCTCGGTAAATTAGAGACATTTATGGCGTGCGCTGAAAGAGTGAAGGCTGCGAGATTCCATTTTATGGAGTTCCTCTTAAATACAAAGAAAGAAGGTAAGACTATCGTAGGAAACTCATGTCCTGGAAGAAGCTCCACACTTCTTAATTATTATGGAGTAGATTCTGACCTTCTCCCATATTTAGCTGAACAGCCGACATCACTCAAGCTTGGTATGTATCTCCCAGGGAAACATATTCCAGTGGTGAACAATCAAAGACTTATTGATGAACAGCCTGATTATGTTGTACTTCTTGCATGGCATTACGCTAAGCCAATTATGAAACAGTTGAAGGCTAGAGGGTTAAAGTCAGACTTTGTGCTTCCACTTCCAGATTTTGAAATCGTTAAAAATGAAGACGTAGAACTCTAAAATGAAAGTAGGCATCATCGGAAGTGGATTTGGCCTCTACGGGTTATTACCGGCGTTTAATTCTATTCCTGATGTTAAGGTTGTAGCTATCTGTGGCAAAAAGTCTGAGCGCTTACTTACATACTGTAAAAGTATTCAGCTGACAAAGGTCTACACCAATTGGGAAGAAATGCTAGAGAAGGAGCAATTAGACGCGGTAGCTATTGCCGTTGTTCCAAGCGCTCAATACAAGATTGTGAAAGTTGCAATAAAAAAAGGAATTCACATATTTGCAGAAAAGCCACTCACTTCTAAATATGAAGAGGCGAAAGAATTACTTCTACTTGCGACAAAAAAGAAACTCACTACCACTGTGGATTTCATCTTTCCAGAGATTGAAGAATGGCAGAAAGCAAAGGAGTTGCTTGATAAAAAAGTCTATGGCGAGTTGAAGCATATTTCTGTTAATTGGGATTTTTTGAGCTATGATATTAAGAACAAAGTGTCTTCATGGAAGACTGATCTGAAGGAGGGAGGGGGTGTATTATCATTTTATGGTTCACACAGTCTGTATTATATAGAATATTTTGTGGGCACTGTTTCAAAACTCGCCACTACTTTTACATACTCCAAAGAAAGTAAGAATGGTGCCGAGACTGGAGTTGATATGGTTGTCACCTTTAAAAATAAAGCAACAGGGCAAGTTCATATTTCTTGTAATACTATTGGTCTACAGCAACATAAGTTAGTATTTTTTTGCGAGAAAGGAACACTTGTTCTTGAGAGTGAAAGTGGTGTCACAGAGAATTTCACGTTAACTATTCATACTGAAAATAAGAAGAAAGTTATTGCAGTTAAAAAATTAAAAACAAAAAAGAACGAAGATGAGCGTGTGCGAACCGTCGAAAAATTGGTCACACGATTCGTAGAAGGTGTCAAGAAAAGAGTACAAGTAACTCCATCATTTAAAGAAGGTGTACGCGTACAAGAATTGATAGAGAAAATACGAAATAATAAAATTTAGGAGGTAAGGCGCTCTATTCCCTTATAATAAAGACACGTATTGACAAATTGTCAATATATGTGTTAGTATCAGAAACGGATATGTGTAGTTTTGTTAGCAGACGGTCCATCTGCGACTGCACATCGTACTAGGAGAAACCAATTGACAGCTTATGTTCCCTCCGCGCTCTCATATGCGTGTGCAAGTTCGCTTGTCCTCGTTGACAAGCGACCCGCTGCAAATGCAGTGTTCATTGTTGACAAGCGACCCGCTGCAAATGCAGTGTTCATTCACGGCCCGCCCGCGGCTGACGACGGAATCGACACCGATCTTCTCAAGCTCGGTATCTCGATGGTCGCTTCCAAAGAGGCTGGTGCCCTGGTGATCAATGGGCTCACGGATGAAGCCTGCTGGCCAAACGGTCAGCGTCTGGCGTATCCAGGGTGCGATACCTGGGGCCGTAACCTCGTGGGGCTCGGGTATCCCGAGTATTTGAAGATTCCACCGTCGAAACACACGGCCGCCGAAAGCGACAACCTCATTCTTCTTGCCAAGGAAATGGGTTGGGGATCTGTGGTGATCATGTCCTATCCGCACCACATTCTGCGTTGCATGTTGCAAATGGTCTTTTGTTTGGCACGGGCCAAGTCCGGTCTCAAGGTTTACACCAGGACTCTCTCGACTGTCAACTGGCAGCATGTTGCCGAGAAGGGTGTGCTCAACAACACGGCCTTCAGCGGCACTCTTGTCGACGCTCACATCCGTGAGGAATACGAGCGTTTGATCAAATACGCTGACCGTGACGGCACCGGCTACACCCCACACGCCACTTTGGAAGAACTCATCGAGTACTACCAGCAGCGTGATGCAGCTCAGTAGCCACCGGCTTTAGAAGTCAGAATAGATCACGGCTTTCCGTGAAAGGCCCGCTTCCGCGGGCCTTTTTTCATGAGTAATTGAAATTATTGCTATACTATTAATATAATACCAAACTATGTTGTCATCTGAAAACACCAACAATCCACTGACTGATACTGAGAAAGTGCAACTTGCAACTCTCTTGGAAAGAGCTGAGAGCTCAGACATTAAAGGAGGTATTTGGTATGAAATGGTGAAGAAGTTCATCACAGTTCCTATTGAGTTGTGTATTCTTGATACAGAGAGTAGAGTTTTTCTAGTGTACAGAAAAGATAGAGAATTCGATGGCTATCATTTACCGGGAACGGTAGTGAATGACTGGGAAACTGTGCATGATGCGCGTTTACGTCTTATACAAGGTGAAATTAAAAAAGATGCTGGCTTCGACATTTCATACCCAGAATCTATTGGATGGCTCGAAGTTAGGCGAGGCAATAGACCAGATTGTAACCCAACCAGGCATACGGCGGCGCTTCTTCATATTACACATGTAAAAGGCGATGTTGTTCCGACAGAGGGAAGTGGGTTTTATTCTTTCGATGATATCCCATTCAACACTCTTCCAGACCATGTATTCATGTTGCGATTTTTTAAAAGGTATTTAGAAAATGGAAAGCCAATTCTTGGAGAATAGTCATTTTAAAGATATTTTTTCAATACAAATTTTTTTAAAAGTAAGCTTGTAAAAGGGGTTGATAAACGTTATAATTGTTGTAGTTTAAGAGTAAAGGGTTAGCTGTAGTACTTTGAGATATTTCTCTAAAGCCTATAGATATCAATGATATTCTCAGTACTCCACACTCCTATTACAATGAAAGAATTTTACAAGAATAAAAAAATACTAGTCACGGGACACACAGGCTTTAAGGGCGCATGGCTCTCTCAGATTCTTCTTAACTGGGGTGCGGAGGTCATCGGTATTTCACTTCGCCCGACAACAACACCGAACATGTTTGGTGCAATTGGTCTTGAGAGTAGGGTTACTAATTACTTTACTGACATTGATGATCTGGAGGCAATGAAGAAAATTTTTAATAAAGAAAAGCCGGAGATTGTTTTTCATCTTGCAGCACAGCCAATAGTGAGAAGGAGCTATGATGACCCGATAGAAACATTTTCTACTAACTGCATGGGTACGGCACACATTTTGGAAGCAATGAGAGAGATTAAGTCTGTTAAGTCAGCAGTTATCATCACAACTGATAAAGTATATGAGAACAAAGAGTGGCACTATCCATATCGTGAGAGTGATCCGCTTGGGGGGTATGATCCATATAGTGCGAGTAAGGCTGCAGCTGACCTTATTACAAGTTCTTATATGCAATCATTTTTTAATCCAGAAGATTTCGGCACTAAACATAATACTCTAGTAGCAATTGCGCGTGCAGGTAATGTTGTAGGAGGAGGTGACTGGGCAGACTACCGTCTCATACCGGATGTGATTCGTGCTGTCTACCATGAAGGGACTCATGTTGAAATTAGAAATCCCGATGCGATACGTCCATGGCAGCATGTCCTTGAGCCACTCTCTGGCTATCTTATGCTTGCGAAGCGTCTTTATGAAAAAGAAAAACATCTTTCCCAAGCATGGAACTTCGGTCCGCATAATGATAGTTTTGTGAGTGTGGAGAATCTTCTTACTGAGGCTAAAAAAGCTATGCCAAGTTTTGTGTATATTGTTAAACCTGATATGACTGGGAAACATGAGGCCGGATTACTTAAGCTTGATATCAATAAAACAGCACATCACCTTAGTTGGAAACCAAAGGTTAATTTTGAACAGACTATAGCTCTTACTTTTGATTGGTATAAAAATTATTATGAAAAAAAGGAGGATGTGGTAGTATTTACTAACAAACAAATTAATGCCTTTTTTCGATAACCTATGAAAGTCGTACTACTAGCCGGGGGTCTTGGCACCAGATTAAATGAGGAAACAACCCTCAAACCAAAGCCAATGGTTGAAATTGGGGGTAAGCCAATACTTTGGCACATTATGAAGATATATTCTCATCACGGGTTCAATGAGTTTATTATTTGCCTTGGGTATAAGAGTCATTATATTAAGGATTGGTTTAATGACCACATGCTTCATAATAGTGATGTCACTTTTAATTTAGAAGATGGGACTACTACTATCCATAAAAGTAGTGCTGAGAAGTGGAAAGTAACCCTTGTTGATACTGGCTACCATACAATGACAGGTGGGAGAATAAAAAGAGTACAAGAATACATTGGGAACGAAACTTTTATGGTTACTTATGGAGATGGTGTTGGCGATATCGACATTAGTGCTCTTGTTGCTTTTCATAAGAAGAATAAAGGGGTTGTTACGGTAACTGCTGTTACTCCAGAAGGACGATTTGGCACACTTACTATAGATCATAATTCTCATGTAACAGCTTTTAGTGAAAAGACAGATAATAAAGTAAAAATAAATGGAGGTTTCTTTGTGCTTGAGCCAGAGATATTTAAATACCTAGAAAATGATGAAACTATTTTCGAGAAAGGGCCACTTGAGAGACTTGCTAAAGATAATCAGCTTAAAGCATATTCTCATGAAGGTTTCTGGAAGCCAATGGATACACTTAACGATAAGAATAAGTTGGAAGATATTTGGAACAAAGGTGGCGCACCTTGGAAAGTTTGGATCTAGGAAATTATGGATATAAGATCTTTATACAAAGAGTACTCTGTTACATGAAAAAACCAACCAACAAAAAATTGTGCTCAGAACTAATTGTTGACTTTTTGTCACAGAAGAAGATCACTCATGTTTTTGATTTAACAGGCGGGATGATTACATATCTTGAGGATGCTATTAGTAAAAAAAAGGGGATGACGTGTGTTCCTATGCATCATGAACAGGCGGCAGGATTCGCGGCTGAGGGGTATGCACGAAAGGGACAGAACTTCGGTGTAGCACTAGCAACGAGTGGACCAGGAGCAACAAATCTCATTACCGCAATTGGAAGTTGTTACTTTGACTCTATTCCAACTATGTTTATTATCGGGCAGGTTCATACCGAAAACTTAAAGAAGAATGATCAAGTGCGCCAAGAAGGTTTTCAGGAGACAGATATTACAACCGTTGTAAAAACACTCACTAAGTATTCTGTGCTTGTAAAAGATGTGAATGCAGTTATATATGAACTTGAAAAAGCGTATTACATTATGACCTCTGGCCGTTTCGGATCTGTGCTTATCGATATTCCAATTAATCTTCAGCGTACTGAGATAGACGAAAAATCTGTGAAGCACTTTTTCGGTTCTCGTGAACACGTTCAAATGGAAAGTAACGTTAAGAAGACTTTCGGTAAGGAGGTGCAAAAAAGTAAAGTAACACAATTAGAAAAGTTACTTCGTAACGCAAAAGCACCATGTGTCATTATTGGGAATGGTGTGCGTCTTTCTAGTACAACAAAAGAGCTTTCAGAGTTCGTTACAAAAAACAACCTCCCAGTCCTGACGTCATTACTTGGTATTGACTCGTATCCATTTTCAAAAAACCTCGTTGGGTACATTGGTTCAAATGGTAATCGAGATGCGAATATTATTTTTGCAAATGCAGACCTTATTATTGCCTTAGGGACAAGATTGGATGTTCGTCAGATAGGTGCTGCAAAATTTTTTAACCCTACTGCAAAACTTGTGCATGTTGACATTGATAAAAGTTCCATTAATTATAGTCTTATGTCAGCACTTTCTTTTGAAACTGATCTTGTGCATTTTTTCAAAGCTACAAAGCATATTGCAACAAAAAAGAAAGAAGCGTGGAGTTTGTTCATACGTAAAGTACAAGAAAAGTTCCCACGACTACACTCATATTCTGACAAAGAAGTTGACCCAAATACATTTTTCCATGAACTCTCAGCCTTAACGCAAGCCAAGGCAACAATTATTGCTGATGTTGGTCAAAATCAAATGTGGTGCGCTCAATCGTGGAAGGTAAAAAAGAACCAGAGACTCCTTTTTTCTGGGGGGATGGGGGCAATGGGTTTTTCTTTACCTGCCGCTATTGGAGCATGGTATGCTGATCAATCTTCTTCACTTATTGTTACGTGTGGAGACGGAGGGATACAGATTAATATTCAAGAATTAGAAACGGTGAGTAGGAACAAGATTCCACTTAAGTTATTTATTATTAATAACAAATCTTTGGGGATGGTTAGGGAATTTCAAGATCTTTATTTTAATAAAAATTATCAGTCAACAGTAAAGGGATATGGACATCCTGACTTTAAGAAAATTGCGTATGCATATGATTTTGAGTATGTAAAAATTGGGTCAATTTCTAAAAGTGATCCTGTTATTAAAGAGATTGTACAAAATAAGAAACCAGTACTTATTGAAGTAGAGCTCTCAATAACAGCGACGCTTCAGCCAAAAGTCGTCTACGGACACGCACTCGATGACCAGTCGCCATATCTTAATGAAACACAGAAATCGGAACTAGAAGAACTTAAAAGAAACCTAAAGGCGTCATAATTGTAAATATGTACATGAAAAAAATAGCAATTCTTGGGGCAACTG
>JAYTIW010000038.1:0-1804 GCA_043731575.1 Minisyncoccota bacterium
AGTTAACGAGTTATCAGACGACAAAGAAGGAATGAAGAAGCTTTTAGGGTATGAGTGGATTAAGGAGCAGTGGAAAGAGGTTAGTTAGAGATGGTATAAATGGTCTTGGTAAGAAAAAATTAAAGCAGGTTTAACTGAATAAAGCTTTTGATTATCTTCTACGATCTCGCAAATAGAAAGGAAAACATTTACAAGAAAGTCCCTAATCATTTGAGTAGCCTCTTTGTCTGTCACACCTTTACTCTTTAAAAAAGATACTACTTCAGAATCCTTAAGCCTTTCTCCTTTTTGTAATGATTTTTCAAATAAAAACTTTGTAAAAATAATAGAAATATGCTCCTTCATACTCTATAATCCAATCTGTCCTCTCACAACTTTCATCATTTCTTCTGCTTTTGCTCGAGCTATAGCACTGCCTTGGTCGAGGATAGTTTTTATTTTTTCAGGATTTCCGATAAGGTCATTATAGATTTCCACCTTCCCTTCTCGCCATTTCGTGATAGTCGCCAAGAGCTCGTCCTTTGCAGCTTTGTAGCCGTACCCTCCATCCTCGAACTTCGCTCGGAGTACGAAATTTTCTTCAACATTTAAAAAATGTTTATGGAGGTTATAGATATTGTTTGTATCAGGGTTCTTCTTCTCATCTGGTGAGGCGCTATCTGTCACAATACTCATAACAGATTTCTTCATCTCTTCATCGGTTCCAAAAAGCGAGATGACATTTCCTTTACTCTTACTCATCTTCTCTCCATCCGTCCCCGGAATGGTGCCGACACTTTCTACAATGTACCCTTCTGGAAGCTTGAATTGTTCTACTCCCCATGCGCGATTGTAGAACCCTGCGATGTCACGAGCATATTCGATATGTTGCTTCTGGTCAGCTCCTACCGGTACAACGTCTGCATTATAAATAAGAATATCCGCAGCCATGAGTACTGGATAATTGAATAACCCGAGATTCACTTCCTTGTCTTTAGCCTCATGATCCTTAAAAGCATGAGCACGCATAAGATACGGCATTGTCACAACATTAGAAAAGATACAACTAAGCTCTGAGTGTGCTGGCACGTCTGATTGCTTGAAAAGCGTGACTTTTGAAAGATCGAGTCCACACGCAACATACGCCGCCACAATCTCTCGTGTATTGTCACGAAGTGTTTCGCCGTCTTTTACTGTTGTGAGTGCATGATAATCCGCGATGAAAATATATGCCTCATACTCGCCACTGTTCCCAAGGTCGACGCTCTGCTTCATCGCTCCGAAATAGTTACCAAAATGTAATTTACCTGTCGCCTGTATTCCAGATACTAAAACTTTTTTGTGTGTACTTTCTGACATGGATGTATCCTATTTTTTACGCTCAAGAGCCTCAACTCTTTTTGTAAGAGTCTTGAATTCACTTCTATGCACAGTCTCGTCTAATGTAGCAAGCGTACCTATTTGACGTTTTTCTATTCTATCGAGACGCAAAGAGTGATCCTTTAATTCATGGTTAATAGAAGTAAGGCTAGAATCTAATTGTTCGAATCGTTTGTCTACTTGTTCGAATCGTTTAGTTATTTGCTCAAAACCAGATACAACAATCCTTGCCAGAGAATCAATCTGATCCTCCAGTGTCAGTTTTTTTGATATTTTTTTAGTTGAAAGATTTTTCTTTTCCATAAATATTAAGTATACACCTGCAAAGATCTTAAACAAATTTATTTTCTTAGATTAGCAAATCCCTGGAGAATTTCTGTTGGAATTGCCCAAATAGTGTTATTGCTTGATTTTTCAATTGTTTGAAGAGTACGCATGGCGAGTC
>JAYTIW010000039.1:0-4485 GCA_043731575.1 Minisyncoccota bacterium
CAATAAGATTTATTCAGGATTTAAGGGAATCCGTATAAGTAAAGTAGAAGCTGGTAGAGCAATCAATTCAAATGGATCAGGTAGAGGAAAAATTACAGAGGTATTAATAACTAACTATTAAATTTATTTATGAAGATAAATGGCATTGGCGGTGGAAGTACAATAACGGGTCTTAATTTTGAAAAGGAGACGGATATCCTTACACTTTTGCAGTCTACGGCTGGATATTCTGTAAAAGACAGTGTTATTTATTATGAAGACAAAGAGGTGGCTCGAAGCATGAAGAAAAATGCTTTGTACGTATATCTTGCCTCTAAAGGTGTTGATTACAAAACCATTCTTTCTAAAAGACTTCTACCTGACGAGGCTATTTATGTGATCATAAATAATACTCTTTTTGTTATTGAGGTTAAGTTTCAACAAGTTGCTGGATCTGTTGATGAAAAACTACAGACGTGTGATTTCAAGAGAAAACAATACGCAAAATTAATGGCACCTCTCAATATTGAAGTTGAGTATATCTATATTTTGAGCGAATGGTTTAGGGACCCTAAATACAAAGACACTCTTGATTACATCATTTCAGTAGGATGTCAGTATTACTTTAAATATTTGCCTCTACAAAAATTAGGCTTGCCCGTCCCAGAAACTAACAACTAAAATGACTAATGCCAAAGCCAGACTTAAAATTACATCCTGAGGAGTTTGAGCTAGAATGTACAACCGTCTGGGCTTTTCCTCGTCGAGGCAATTGGGCAACTCACGCATCGGATTGGCGAGGTAACTGGTCCCCAGAAGTAGCTCGCAATCTCATTCTCCGCTATTCCAAAGAAGGTGACGTTTTACTTGATTCAATGATTGGTGGCGGTACTACCGCAATCGAAGCAAAGATTTTAAATAGAAATATTATCTACTCTGATGTGAACCAGGTGGCTCTTGATCGCACAAAGAAGTCCCTGGCTTTTAAGGTAGATAATAAATCGTGGCAAAGGGGTTTTAAATGGGACTCACGCAATCTTTCTAAGATAAAAGATAATACGGTTGATTTTGTACTTACACACCCACCCTATGTAGATATTATCAAGTACAGTGAAGGGAAACTTGTAGAGGATCTATCGAATATCCATGACATCGAGGCATTTTGTGATGAGATGGAAAAGGTAGCTCAAGAGTTTTACAGGGTCCTAAAGCCAGGTAAGTTCTGTGCCATTTTAATGGGAGATACTCGACGACAGAAAATGTACCAACCGCTTGCTTATAAAGTTATGGACCGTTTTCTAAAAGCAGGATTACTTCTAAAAGAGGACATCATCAAAAGACAATTTAACTGTAAGGCTACGGGGTTCTGGGTAACCAAATCAAAAGAAGCTAACTTCTTGTTGATAATGCATGAACATCTTTTCATTTTTCAGAAATTGAAATAAGTATCTATAAAACCTACCTTTATTTTTAGCATGAAAAGTGCTAAAGTAGGCCACATAATGAATCCCATTGCAAGTAAGACTGTAAAAATCATAGTTTTTGTACCCGAGACCCATACTAATGCGGTCCGTAATGCTATGGGAAAAGCAGGCGCTGGTAAGATTGGTAATTACACTTACTGTTCATTCTCTTCTAAAGGAGTAGGTAGATTTAAACCTGAAAAAGGTGCAGATCCACATATCGGCGAATTGGGTAAATTTGAAGAAGTAGCTGAAGAAAGAATCGAGACCGTTTGTTCAAGAGAAAACCTTGAGAATGTAATTAGAGCTATAAAGGAAGTTCATCCTTATGATGAGGTTGCATTTGATATATACCCACTGGAAACAATATGAATACTTTTAAATCATCAGCGATACAAATACTTGAGAAGGCAAAAAAACCGTTGCATATTTCTGAGATTACACGCCTTGCACTTGAAGGTGGTGTTCTAGTGACCGAAAGTGCGGTCCCAGAGGCGACTATGGGTGCACAGCTCTACATGGATATTAAGAACAAAGGTAGGGCTTCGGACTTCGTTCAAACCTCAAAAGGTACGTTTACACTTAATGTAGATAAGATAGTTATAAAGCCCACTGAAAAGGCTATTAAAAAGATTGTAGAAAAAGAAAAAGTTGAGGATGAAAGAATTGTCGTCGAAGGTGGGTATACTGGAAAAGGTGGCGAGCATTTGGTGACTAGCGAGCTTCTTTTTCGTGGTTACAATGCAAGCATTATGAGTGTTGATACAGGCATCGATATTTCAGCAATCAAAAATAATAAGTTTTTTGGTATCCAAGTAAAAACATCTAACTTTAATAAATTTGATGTCTACAACTTCCATATTCGTCGAGTTTCTTTTGACAGACATAATCAAGGAAATACATTCTATGTCTTTGTATTGCGTGGCATTAATGATAATAAATATTTGATACTGCCCTCAAGTGAAGTGGAGAAAAAAATAAAAGAAAAGGCTATATATGAGGTAAATAAGAAAACTAGCTATGTCTTATTGATCAAGATTCGTGATGGAAAAATCTATCTCGGAAGTAAGCATGATATGAGCTATTTTCTAAATAACTGGGATTTAATTAAATAATTATGGTTAAAGGTAAAAGTAAACCAAAAAAGTTACCTCTTGGCTGGAAGAAAGAAAAAGGTAATTTTACCTATTATTTTAAGGAAAAAGTTTCTAAAAGATTCAAAATAAAGAAAATAGAGTTTGTTGGCTTTAAGATACGTCCGGTAGGTTTGTCACTATATAATACTGGCGGGGGTTTCAATAGATGGCAACTAAATAAAATTGGTGGAGATCATTTTCTAAGTTTTTTTGAGAGCAAATACAAAAGAGAATTAAGGTTATCAGTATTTTCAAATGGAAACGGGTCCACTCAATTCAAAGTACAAAAACGTAGTGTAACAGTAAGTATACTTTTTGATAACTTTGTTGAGATTCTTAAAGACCTTGGTGACGAAATACGAATCAATAAAGAGGGTGTAATCGCCAAAAGACTGTCCGTCTACTTTCCAAATGAATTCAAAGATGCGCAATCGCCTGAACAGACAGCTGATTCAAAGTTAAGTGATATTAATCTTAATAATCTAAAAGACTCAGACCACGATGCTGTTGGAAAATTTATAAAGAAGTATATTTCTCTAAATGCAGAAAATGATGAAGTGCTTGAAAAGTTACAAACTGACCTCGTAATTCAAGGAAGAAAGAAGACTCTTGATCAAGTCATTAAGAAATTTGAGAAGCATTTAAAAGATAAGAATTTTGATGAAAAGAAGTGGCAGAAATTTTTACATGAAGAAGTATTCTTTTTTCTCTCGAACTACATTGAATCAATAAGAGAAGCTAATGTAAATTTTGGTAAGACCGACGATGGAGAAAAGAAACCCGATTTTGTCTGGATAGATATTTATGGCTTTCTAGATGTTTTTGAGATTAAAACTCCTCAGACGGATATTCTTGCAAAGAGAATTGATAAGAGCCACAGCAATTACTATTTTTCTAGTGATGCCTCAAAAGCCATAGCACAGATCGAAAAATATGTTTTGTTTCTAGAAAAGAATGTTGAGAACTTCGAGAAATACATTTCCAAAAAGACTCAAATACCTTTTTCTGTACTAAAACCCAAAGCCTTCTTGATTATCGGTGCATCCAAAGAACTCAACAGTAACCCTGAAAAAAAGAAGGACTTTCGATTATTGCGCAGATTGTTTAAAAATATTGAGTTCGTCACATTCGATGAAATGCTTGATAACTTGAAAAACCTGGCAAGTAAGTTTGATAAAGATACCAAGTAAGACCATCCTATTCAGCCCCTAAACAGCCCTGGGTACGCTTTTCCAAGCCTATTCAGGGCTTTTTACGTGTCTTGGCCAATACCCACTAATTTACACGAATTCAGACCCCATACTTACAGGGTCCTAGTAAATTGATTGCACACACTTTTTCACATTTTTAGCGCCTCATACTAAGTGAGTTCTGTAAAAAAGTAGAAATTGATTCCGCACGATTTTCCACGTTTTTACCAGGACATACTTAAAGGGTCCCAAGGGGAAAAGTAATTCCTACACTTAGAAACTTTATATCTCTTAGGATAAACCCATAGTCTTAGGCCTAAAAAGTAATGCACCATATTTTTGCACTTTTTAGAGCCCAGGATTAAGTGGTTCTTTGGTCCGAAGTAATTCCTGCAATGAGTGAATTACCAGACCTCAGAATAGACAAATCGGATGATCCAAAAGTAATGCACGTAATTTTGCATTAAATAAGGTCTACGATACATACATTCCCATTGCACGGAAAGAGCTGAGTCAACTTGCAATGGGGACTCAGCTCTTTCTGTTTTCAAAAAGAGCCAGCTCGATAAAAGTCGAAAGAAAAACCCTCATGCTTACCAAACACGCACTAGAAGAATACAAAGAAATATATCGCCAGGAAACCGGCGCGGTTCTTCCTGATGACGTGTTGGCTAATGAGGCAATTAACTTGCTCACTCTTTTTAACTTTGTCTATCG
>JAYTIW010000040.1:0-4442 GCA_043731575.1 Minisyncoccota bacterium
CTCCTTTCATCTCCTGTTGTGAAAGGTGAAAATCTTCAGTTTAATGATGAGAATATTTCTGATGTCTATAAGAAGTGTATTAGTCGTCTTGAGAATGTGGTTATGCTTTATGAGATGAATAAAGAAGGTACAGTGAAGCCCGCAGTAGACTCTTTTGATGTGCTTGATAGATGGATGATCGCGCGGGTGCATGAACTTGTACGAGACTCTACACAGGGGTATGATAACTATCTCTTAGACGATGCCACACGAGGAGTCGCTGATGTTATAGATGATATATCTGTGTGGTATACACGTCGCTCTCGAGAACGGTTAAAAGGTGACGATGTTCTTTCTAAAAAACAAGCACTCGAAACACTTACCTATACACTTATCACACTCGCAAAAGTTATGGCACCAGTTATGCCATTTATTGCTGAACGAGTATATAAGCAAGCAGGCGGTGAGAGGGAGTCAGTGCATCTTGAGAGCTGGCCTTCTGGTGGGGCTATCGATGAGGGGCTCATTAAGGATATGCAAGTTGTTCGAACAGCGGTGTCACTTGGTCTTATGAAAAGAACTGAAGCTAAGATCAATGTGAAGCAGCCACTTCTTTCTATAACTTTTAAGAAACATATTGACGAAAAGTTCTTTGGGCTTATTGCTGATGAGTTGAATGTAAAAGAAGTTAGGATTGATGAGTCAAAAGCAGATGATGTTGTTCTCGATACAACTATAACCAAAGAGCTACAACAAGAAGGGGATATTCGTAAAATTATTCGTGCTGTGCAAGATATACGAAAAGAAAAAGGCCTTCAACCGGCGGACGAAATCAGTCTAGTTGTTTCTTCTTTACCAAATCTGGGTGATACAAAAGTACTTCTTACAACATGTAAGATTAAAGAAATTAAAGAAGATATTTCACTTACTGAAAACAGGGTAGAACTCTCATTTGGTATTCTGTATTTTTCTGTTGTCTGAGTGTCTGTTGTCTATAATCTTATCCTAATGTCTATCGAAAAGTACACCACCAAATGCATAATCCTTGACTCATATGAGCAAGGGGAGAATGACAGAGCTTTTAAGGTGTTCACAAGGGAATTTGGGCTAGTTATCTGTCATGCTAAAAGTGTTCGAAAGCTTGAGAGTAAACTTCGTGCGCATATGATTCCAAGATCAACAAGTCTTATCACTTTAGTGCAAGGGAAAGAAGTGTGGCGTCTTGTTGGTGCTGAAAAAGAATCATTGGTGTCACCTTATATGCACGAAGTTGCACAACTGCTGAAACGTTTTGTGCGAGGTGAGGGAGCACATAAAGCACTCTATGATAGAGTAATTTCTTTTCTTTCTTCCAAAGAGAATTATGACGAACAAGTTGTAAGAGTTCTTATGTATTATATAGTATTAGTTGAACTTGGTTATGCAGATGCAAAAGTAATTGGTGCTAAAGATATTAAGGAGTATATAGCTTTTAGTATGAGTGACCTCTATACACATCTTCTTTTAAATAAAACTGCTGTACGAATGCATGTGCAAGAAGTACTTAAAGAAATGCAGCTGTAAGCAGAAGGTAGAAAGTAGAGGGTGGAGAGTAGGATACCATGCTAAGCCTTTGCTTTAGCGTGGTAACTGTATAACAACTTTCTACGCTCCACTTCCTACCTTCTAGTCTGGTATACTAACATCATGAATCCACGAGAAAATGATGATAATAATGACCAAGCTGCTATCTTGTCTATTGAGCATGAATTATACGATCCAAAAGCAAAAGTACATCCGACAGAAGTTCATCGTATTAAATCAAAGAGGTCACTTGAGTTACCTACTTCATGGGGAGATGATGCTCCTCTTATTGTAAAAGGGTAAGTTGAAAGGGGTGTTTCTTTTGGCACAAAGTTTCTTATGTTTGCAACAATAATTCTTCTTGCCGCACTTGGTTTTTCTACATGGAGAGTAATGTCACTTCGTAATGTAGTGTCTGCTTCTAATATTGATATGCAGGCGAACATCACTCCGTATATCGAAGGAGGTGAACTGACACCTTTATCTCTTACGCTTCGTAATAGGAATACAGCTTCTCTTGAAAATGGGAAGATTACACTACTTTATAAACAGGGTAACGGTTCTCAGGATGAGCAAGAGAAGAGACAAGAAAAAAGAGAAGTCGGCACTCTTGCCTCTGGTGATGTTAAAACGGTAGATTTTAACGTTTCACTGTATGGAAGTGAATCTGAAACAAGAGACCTTACACTTAAACTTGAGTATGGTGTAGTAGGGTCAAATGCTGTTTTTACTAAAATTATTACTAAGCAAGTTATTCTTAAAACTCCGCCGATCTCTGTAGCTATCAGTGGGCCAGATAAGGTGTCTATAGGGCAAAGTGGTACATATTCTTTTGTTGTAAAAAATAACTCAGCGACAACTTCTATTCCAAGTGTCCTTACATTGCAGTTTCCTAGCAACTTCACCATTGAAAGCTCTGAACCAAAATCAATACCAAGAAGTATGTCGTGGAGTATTGCTACCCTACCTAAAGGAGAAACACAAACTGTTCTTGTTACAGGATCATTTAATGGAAAGCAAGGGGATACTAATACTATTGTAGCAAAAGTTGGAGGAAGAGGTGATAGTCAATCTGAGATTGGGATAGTCTACTCTTCTTTTACCATGGATGTATTATTACGAGCTTCTCCATTAGTGCTTCTGGCAAATATATCTAATGAATTAGGCGTTAGTGACGTAATTAAATATGGAGATAAAACAAGACTTGTACTAAGTTACACTAATGGAAGTCAAGAACCATTGGAAGACCTTTCAATTAAAATTTCTCTTTCTGGAGATGCTATTTTGTACAATAATGTTGATCCAACAACTGGTTACTATGATTCAATTGCTAAAACAATTACTTGGAATAAAGCAACATTCCCTGACTTTGCAGTGTTACCGCCTAGTGGGCAAGGCACTATTCAAGTAGTGATGCCAATAGTGGCAAGAGGGACTAACTCACCTGTCCTTAAAGTTGCGGTTACAGCTGTAGCATCTTCGAAGTCAGTAGATGATGTTGTTGCCACTATTACAAAAACCTATGCAGTTTCAGGAAGTGCTTCACTTGTTGCAAGTACACAATATAAAACATCATCATTTGTTAATAGCGGTCCAATTCCACCACAACCTAATCAAGAAACAACTTATACTGCGAACCTACGGGTTTCAGCACAGAACGCAATTAGTAACACTAAAGTTTCTTTTACATTACCAGCGTATGTAACTTGGAGGAACGTTACCTCAGATGGAAGAGTTACGTACGATGCAAAGACTCGAACAGTTTCTTGGAATATTGGGCGTGTTGATCAAGGGCAATCTGTTATGGCTGACATTGGGGTAAGTGTAAAACCCTCTCAAAGCCATGTTGGACAATCACCAGTAATCACTTCCGGTATTATTCTTAACGCAGATGAAGAGGCTTCTCGTATACACTTAAAGAGCACTCTTTCTCCACTCACTACAGTTGTAAAAAATGAAGTTTGGGCAGAGAATCCTTCACTGGTTGTGGACAGGTGAACTAGGTAGTGGCCATTAGGGTTCTAATAGCTATACCCTAACCACTATTCACGTGTTAGAATACCTAGATGAAAGAAAATATCACTATTTCGATATCGTCAGGAACTATTGTCCGAGTGTTGGGATGGACAGCGGTCTTTGCGGGACTGTTTTATATCAATGACTTTATTATCGCTTTACTGGTTGCAGTAGTACTCGCCTCGTCAGTTGAAATGCCTGTAAGAAAGTTTGTACGACTTGGAGTCCCACGAGCGCTTGCAGTTACAGGTTTATTTTTAATATTACTTCTTACTATTGCTGCAATCGTGCTTTTATTTATTCCACCAATTGCAGACGATATTGCAAGATTTATTAAGACTCTCCCGTCGCTTCTCGAATCAGTTCGAATTTTCGGAAGAGATTTAGGCCTCAAGGATTTATCTCTCATGATGCAACAACTTTCCCAAGATATTTCAAAGGGACAAATTCTTACGGTGCTTAAAAATATTTTTATGGGGTCTGGAAGTTTTTTCGCAACAACATCTGTTGTGATTGGGAGTCTTTTTAACTTCTTGCTTACTTTTGTGCTCGCATTTTACTTAGCGTTAGAAGAAAATGGTGTGCATAAATTTCTTAGAATTATCGTTCCAAAAAATAAAGAAGAGTATGTTGCTGACCTGTGGGCACGTGCTCAAAGAAAAATTGGTCTCTGGATGCAAGGGCAACTCCTTCTATCCTTTTTAGTAAGTCTTCTCGTATATATTCCAATGCTTGTACTTAGTATGCCGTATGCAACACTGCTCGCCATACTCGCATTTTTCGGAGAACTAATTCCAATGGTTGGACTAACTATTGCGACAATTCCTGCACTCATTATCGCATGGGCACATGGAGGATTACCTTTACTTGGGATCGTAGCACTC
>JAYTIW010000041.1:0-1700 GCA_043731575.1 Minisyncoccota bacterium
TTGGAATGCTTAATGAAATTTCAATGAAGTACCGTACATTCGAAATTCCGTTGAACGCTTCAACTTCGTGGTCAGATATGAGTAAGCTTCAAATAAAAATAGAGGCGAGAAAGCATGAAGTTGATACTCCTGTGGTGTATCTTGACGGTATTAAGGTGGAAGTCTTATACGAGACAACTATGACTCACGTACACCCGGATTTCACACGAGATACTATCTTGCACGATGAGATTATAGACGGCCTACGACTGCTTACTATTATTAATAACGACTCTAAGCGTGAAGAGCTTTGGTATATGTATCTCGATGAGGTTGTGACATCAACAAGTAGTGTGGCTCCTTCTTTTACCGAAGTTAGCAGTTCTACTTCTACAGGTCTCACAAAACATACGGAGTTACAGCCAGAAATAAATACGTCTGTGAAGAAGGTCATTCAAGATATTGCTTTGTCGACTTCGACCCACTCACTTGCTTTGTCGACCATAACAAAATCACTGGCAACCTCTAGTCCACGAATCAAACCAGTAATGCCACGACATGTATGGTTTAAATTTAGAGGAAAAGTAAAAGGAGGCTCAAACAAAGCACTCGCGGAAGAAATTAAGAAAATGGATGCTTACCTGCTAGATGGTGACGAAAATGACCGCGCCCCTGACTTTACTCGTGATATTATAAAAAAGATTCAAGGGACATCTTTTGGTACCGTTGTTTTCCAAGTAGAAAAGAATAGCCAAGAAGAGTTGTGGCTCTATAATATAGCAACAGGTACGGAAGAAAAAATAGATACTGGAAGCTCCACAATCGCAGTAGATTCTCCGCTTGGCATCAAGTCTGAGCACATCTTCTGGCTTTCTGGTGACGAGGCTAGTGTTATCGCATATAACATGACAACACACGAGAGAAAAGAAGAAAAAATTCCTCCTTATGATATATCAAAAGGTGAACGAGGAGAAGTTGTTTTTCAGAATATTCCGTGGAAGGTCATTATTGGAACTGAAGAGTTTTCATTTTTTAGTGAGCAAACAGGAGAAGTTTTTTCTGATGATAATGGAAGTATCCTAGAGCTCTTTCGTCAAACATTACAACTAGATGGTGTCCTTAATAAAGAAGAGTTAAGTAATCTTAATTTTAGTGTTGAAGAAACTGGCAATAAATAAAAGAGTATGAAATTTTGCTACCATAAAAAGTATTTTGCTAGAGTATGTTTTTTTTCTAAAAAGATTTTTATTATTTTCATCATAATAGGACTTCTTTTGCCAAGTATTAGTCCTTTTTTTGCTGAGGTTGCTCATGCGGCCATCAACGCTGCTGAGAAAGAGTACACCATCAATATCGGTCCTGTTGCTGGTTCAACAGCCGCTAACTATGTGTATGCTACATTTTTTAACCCGTCAGGCTCTGGAAGAACCATTTCGATTAAGCGTATCGCTGTTCGCTCTAATTCAGCATCTGCTACTGCCTCTAACTATGTTAACTTAACAGTGAGACGTATCACTGCTGCATCCGCTGGGACACAGATTCTCGCAGCTGCCTTTCCAAAAAAGAATACGAGTACAGTAGACTCTATCGCTGAAGTGAGATACGCGGGAGTGACAGCCACCCTTTCAGGGACGGTGGACTCAAGAATCTTGGGACAACCTCTTTCAGGTGCGGTTGGTACGCACTTTAGTAATCGCGATATTACATTTTCTTCTTCTGAT
>JAYTIW010000042.1:0-4291 GCA_043731575.1 Minisyncoccota bacterium
AAGTATAATCCAACACCTGACTTCATGTCGCACTTCATGGGTTTTGTATTAGTGCTCTTTGGTCTAATAAAGTTAAATGATGTTACGGGTTTTGCACAAGGCTTCGCAAAGTATGATCCTATAGCAAAAAAGTTTTCTGCATACAGTAGAGCATATCCATATGTAGAGATAGCGTTAGGAGTTCTTTTTATCACGCAGCTTCTTGTTGTGTATGCAACATTAGTAACTCTTATTGTCTATGGGGCAAGTCTATACGGTGCAATGAAGTCACTTTTTAACAAAGAAGAACTTCATTGTGTATGTTTAGGCACTTATTTTAAACTTCCTTTGTCACGAGTAACAATGATAGAATCTGTTTTCATGATAGGAATGTCAGTATGGATGCTTGTAATGATTAATCAAATGACAGGGATGTCAATGTAACGTAACTTTTAAATAATAATCAAAATATATGAAAAATAATACACCGCTCATTGTGGTAATATCACTACTTATAGGGCTAGGGGCTGGATATGTAATTCGTGGGGAAGCAGTTCCAATAAATAAGAAGCAGATGAGTTCAAAGACAGGAGGACACATGATGCCAGACGGAACAATAATGGGTGGAAGTATGACTATGGAAAGCACGATGGATGATATGATGACTAATTTGAAAGGAAAAACAGGTGCGGAGTTTGATAAAGCTTTTTTATCGGAAATGATTATGCATCACGAGGGGGCTGTTGTAATGGCTCAGGCAGTTTTAACAACCTCTAAGCGTCTGGAGTTAATTCAATTAGCTAAGAATATTATTAGTGCACAAACTACAGAAATTAAGATGATGAATGATTGGAAGAGAGAGTGGTTCGCTAATAATTAATCAAGTAATAAACATGGAACAGCTAGCAGAAAATGCGTTTATATCACACATACTACGTTATGTGGGTGTAGGATTAATTTCAGGGTCAGTGGTGCATGCTGGAACTTTAGGAGGAGGGTCACTACAGTATACTGTTCTCATTTTATTGGGAGTAATTGCTTTTGTTGTGGGTACTCTTTTGGAAGAAAGAAACAAATCTGAGGGGTCACTATTAAAATATGTTCTTATTTCAGTTATTTTATCTTTAGGTGTCGGAATGGTTAGTGGGGGCACACAGCATTATCTTGATGGCCCAGTATACGCTTCTTTTCTCATACCTATCGGACTGGGAGTTGGATACTTAGCTTTTCTCTTTAGAGACTATACGTCTAAAGTTAACTTAAAAAGAATAGTTGGGATAGCAATGTTTATAGTTGTCTCATTTGGAGCTTTGTACAGCATTGCTCATAGCATTCCTACACTGGAGGATCATCATGCATCTGAAATAGGGTATTAGTTAAATGACGTAGGAAAAAAGTTAGTTGGATTTTGCATAAACTAAAGAACGCTGAGCTGACACCACGGAGGCGTTATGTGGACTAAAGTTACTCAAATTAAAAAGCCACACATTTGCATGTAAGGCTTTTGAGACTAAAGGCCATTTTCTTGTAATTATTTTTTCTATGTGTGGATCAGGTTTGCAAGTTCCTTTACTTTTTCTGGGAGGAGATACTCATGATTACCACGATTAGTATCTCTCGCTGTAATACTTGTTGCAACAAGAAAAGCATCAACAAAAGGCAAAAAGGAAGTAATATTGTGTCCACTGACTCCACTAGCAAGAGCAAGAGATGTTTTACCTTCTAGAAAAGTTTTAATTTTTGCCAACTTTTCTACTGATGGTGGCTCTCCAGTTTTATCACCACTTGTGGTGGCGAAATTGACGCTATGTGAAGCCTTCAAACATTCCTCCTTAAGCTCTTCATCGCTTGGGTTTGCGTTTATATATTTGAAAGCAATACCACCAAACAGATTAATGGAAGGCGGAAGGTTATGATCTTGATTCGGCAAAGAATCAAACCATAAAGCATTTATATCAGCATGTAGGTAAGGTTTCAGTAGATGAATCTTCGTGACAGGAACATCAAGAAAATTTACACCAATCCATAAACCAGGAAATTGTTTTCTCACAGATTCATAGATATAGAATAACTCCTGACGCACAATGCTATGTCCGATAAGAAATATGCCATCAGCGCCATTATCATACGCGATGCGAGCATTTGCCATAGCATGACCGATACCGCCTTGTCTGTAGGGGTCGATACAGTGGATAACTGGGAAAAACTTTTTCATATATGTCTCCTTGGTTGACTGAACAAAGTCTAAGCCAATACTAGTCTTAATTCTCAGAAAAATCAACCATTCTGAGTTTCTTCTAAAACTTTTTTAAAATGATATTTTTCACTGCTGTGTAGTGGCTGAATAAAAAATCACCATTAAATGTTTGATCTTTGTAAAAAACAACTACAAACTGAAGCACCAATTCACAGTGCTTACGGTATATGACATCTATTGAGAGTTGTTGTAGCTTGGTCGTAGGTACAGATTACATTTCCAGAGAGTATTACAGAATCAGAAAAAATTTTGGAAAATTAGTTTACGTTGACTGCGAGCTACATTTCGTGGTATAAAAATAGAGGAGTCAGTAAGTTCTTTAATCGATGGCATATTTGACATCAATTCATTTGAAAGAAAGTAATTATGAAACGACGACGAAGTACGGTGAGCATCATCCTGAGTGTTCTTTTTTGTTTATGTACTACTGGTAGCACCAAAAGCGAATCTGCTTTTGATATTTCCAACAGTACAGGAGGTGCGTTACAAAACAAAAAAGGAACAAAGATGAATGCTCACCAAGAAATGCAGTCTTTTACTGTTCCCCCTCAACCAAAAAACAAACGAGGAGGGTTTATGTGTACCAAAAGTAGGTACAAAAAGAACGAGCGACAAATCGGGGTGGTGTCGTGGTATGGAGGAGCTTTTGATGGATTGCGCACTGCAAACGGTGAAGTATTCAACAAAAATGCTGACACTTTGGCGCACCTCACGCTACCGATGGGAACACAAGTACTTGTGGAAAATCCTGACAATGGTGTGATTATTCACGCACGAGTCAACGACTGTGGTCCATATATTGAGGGTCGCATCGCTGATCTTTCGTATAGCTTGGCTAACAAGCTTGGTATCGTAAAGCGTGGAACAGGAACGGTGATTATTACGGTGCTTTAATTTTTTTTCAACCGATAAATGGGCACTATTGTAGTGCTCATTTTTTTTATAAAAGGACTTGTGTATTTTTTAAACATTAGACCTCTTTCATAACTTTCATTCGTAGATAACTTTTCTGTGCCAAACCTCCTCTCTACAGAAAAGTTGCCACTCACTCAAGGTGTGTAAGAAGTCTATTTATTCCCACAAAGTTATTTTTTGGCGTGATATACTAGCCACATAAATACCTATGGGACAAACTGAGTCATCAATTTTTTGGATAGAAATAGATAAGATTATACCTAATCCGTATCAGCCACGGCGTGAATTCGACCAGGATAGGTTACAAGAACTCTCTGCAAGTATCAGGCAGTACGGAGTACTTCAGCCACTTGTTGTGTCACGCCAAGAGACAATGCATGAAGATGGTGGAATAAAAGTAGAGTATGAGCTTATCGCAGGAGAGAGACGTTTACGTGCTTCTAAATTAGCAGGAATTTTACAAGTGCCTGTTGTTGTGCGTAGTGGAGATGATAGTCGAGCGAAGCTTGAGCTTGCAATTATTGAGAACCTTCAACGTGAGGACTTAAATGCTGTTGAACGAGCTCAGTCATTTCAGAGACTTGCAGATGAGTTCAAACTTACATGGGCAGAAGTTGGACGTAAGATGGGAAAGAGTCGAGAGTATGTTTCTAACACAGTACGTATTTTGATGCTTCCTCAGGATATTTTAGACGCACTCTCTAAAGGTAAGATTACCGAAGGGCACACTCGTCCACTACTTATGCTTATCGATAGAGTTGGAGAGCAAATGACGCTCTTTAAGGAAATGATGGTTAGGAAAATGACGGTGCGTGAAGCAGAACAGATAGCACGGCGTATCGCATTTGAAAAAGTTCGTAAGAAGGATCTCTTTATGACACCTGAAGTTGTTGAAATGGAAGATCGTCTCGCAGAAACACTTGGAACTCGTGTCCAAATAGAACCGCGTGAACGGGGTGGGCGTATCTCCATTGATTACTTTTCTCATGAAGAGTTGCTCGCTATTTCTATTGCTATTAGAAAAGCAGGGGAGGCAAAGACTCATAAGGGTATGTTCGATAAGTTACGTGATGAAGATATGGAAACACTTCAAGCAGTTCCTAATACTGAAAGATATATTAAGCCAATTACAGAGTTCAC
>JAYTIW010000043.1:0-4283 GCA_043731575.1 Minisyncoccota bacterium
AAAAAAGAAATCCACGGACAGAGTCCGTGGTTCTTTTGAATTCAGCAACGCCAACCTCGTTGGCATTGGGTTTACGGAGGTCTTGCCTCCGTAAACGCCCGTCCACCACCCTGGCAGAGCCATGGGTTGTAATGCGGCGGAACACAAAGGACGACCGCGAAGCGGTCGTCCTTTGTGTTTGTATTTTGTGGGATACACTTTTCTCTACAGTCTACAGTCTACAGTCTACAGTCTACAGTCTACAGTCTACAGTCTACAGTCTACAGTCTGTCCTATGGTACACTTATGTCATCATGAAGCCGTTAATAGATAGTCTTCACCTTATCTCCACAAGAAAAGATAGCAGGCTTGTGATTATTGTTTCGACAATATTATTCTTACTGCTACTTCTTATCGTACAAAATGGTAGAGCAGGAGTAGAGGTGCTTAATTTCGAAATGCTTCCATTTCTTAAACGCTTCTCGCTTTTTGTATCAACATTATTCGATGTACAAAGTACATTTACAGGAGGGACTCTTGTTTTGGCAGTACTAGGATCATTTCTAGGAGGAATTAACCTTTCTCTTGCATATACATATATTAAAATTCGAGGGGATATGCTCGTTAAAAGTGGTCTTTATAGTGGCGCAGGGTTACTCCTTGCTTTTTTAGGTATTGGTTGTGCTGCGTGCGGAACAGCACTTTTAAGTATCATCTTAGGATTTTTTGGATTTTCTGCAATGCTTAATCTTCTTCCTTACCAAGGACAAGAGATTGGGTATATTGGTCTTATTATTTTGTGTATTGCAACCTATGCACTTTCTAAAAAAGTATCGTCACCAAATGTGTGTTAATCTTTATCTACTATGTCAGGTCACATTAGTGAAAAAATTTTAAAAACCAGAAACAGATACCTTTTTATAGGAATTTTAATTCTTATTGTTTCTTTTCTTTTTGAAATGAAACCAACTGACCTTATTAATTTTGGCCTTACTACCACGACTCCTAGCACTGTAGGTGTTTATTATAAGGTTACAAAAGTAACTGATGGAGATACTATCCATATTGTTACAGAAGGGCAAAATGAGATAGTGAGATTAATCGGTATTAACACTCCTGAGACAGTTGATCCACGTAGAACCATTGAGTGTTTTGGTAAAGAAGCAAGTGATCGCATGAAAGAAATAGCACAAGGTGCGATTGTTCGGTTAGAGTATGATGATTCACAAGCGCTTCGTGATACGTACGGGAGACTTTTGGCGTACGTCTACCTAGAAGATGGTCAAATGGTTAACAGGAAAATGGTAGCAGAAGGATATGCATACGAGTATACCTACATGACACCCTATAAGTATCAGAAGGAGTTTAGGCAGCTACAAAGTCTCGCGCAGAGTGCTCAACGTGGACTATGGGCAGAAGATACTTGTAATGGTAATAAAAAATTTTTACAATAAATAAGACTATATGGATTCCATAAAATATCTCTTTTCTTTTTTCTTGAAAATAGCATTCGCCATTTTCTTCATTGTACTTATCCTGCGACTCGCTTCAGTGATCCCACGTTCTTCAAGTATCAATAGTACGAATTCAAAAAACGCGAGCACGACACCAAGAGTTGACCTACTTCCTTCGCCACGAAAATATTCTGGATTCTTTACGAATACTACTGCAAGTAGTAGCGGGAAGGTACATGCTAACACACTTGTAACTCCTACAACCTTTGTCTATGGTGGCCCTGTTGTTTCAGTTGGAAGCTCCATAAATAATACTTCCATTATTAAATCACCTGATGGGTACACCTATAATACCTACGACTATTCTATGTACCCTACGACTCTGGATGCAAAAGGTAACTACGTTATTGGTTCTAGTAAAACAAAAGTTCAAACGCAATCCTCTACTAGTACAACATCAAATGAAGCTACTGATCGAAGACTTACGGTACGCAACCTCTCAATTTACCAAGGTGGGCATGTCTACACCGGACTTTCATTTGTGGGAGAGGCACGTTCGACGATGTTTCGTGATGGAAAATTTCCTATTGTTGTTATTGACGCTACAGGAAGATTGATAGGAATTTCTACAGCAGTTGCACAGACACAGTGGGCAGTTCCTGGCTGGGTACGATTTGAGACTAAAATTACGTACGCACTTCCAAATAATGTTCCATGCACTATGATTTTTGAAGAAGCGCTTACTCCTGCTGAACAAAAAGTTCGTGCTCCGCATCGTGTATCATTTGGAGTGAGGTGTAATTAAAGAGGATGAAGAAGAAAGATGGAGGAGGGGAGAAGAAAAAAAAGAGGCCGCTTTGCGGCCCCTTTGGTCATCAGTTAATCAATAAATGCAAGACGTGGATTCTTCTCTGCCCATACGTGCCACTCTTTTTCCATTTGAGGAGTATGTTCTCTCCACCACGTTTTAAATGCTTCACAATAAAGACGATTCTCAGTCTCCCTACTTGGTTCAGTAATCGCACCCCGGTACAACTCCTCTTCTGTATATTGCACAAGAAGAAGTTGTTGACGTGCAATTTCTAGATATCCAATATCTTCATTTTCTTTTTTGCTTTTGATGCCAGAACATCTAGAAATGAAACTTTTAGTATCTGATGGTAAGTCTCGGTATTGAGCTACACATATCTGTGGATGAGAACGAGTAACGTCATCTTTTATGTCATTAAATGATAGATGCCAAGCCGACTTATTATTTCTACGTTTTTCTGCAAGAATCAGGATTAATGTATATCCAATACAAACATCCTTATAATTGAGAATTTTCTTCCTTCTTGCAACCTTTTTCTTCTCAGACATGATAAAACCCTTTCAAACGTCGATAGAACAACACAAAAACACTAAACAGATACTACAACTTTTTTAAGAATATGTCAAAAAAGACGTATAGTTCCATCTATGGTTTCTGGCTGTTTTGAGTCAATTCTTTGAATACCTTTTATTTCAAGATATTTTTTAAATACTTCGTCTGAAATACCATGTTGTGTAGCAAATCGTGAAATACCTAAAAAATCTTTTCCAGAGAGGCTGTCTGCACTGTTTTTTGCAATTTCAATTTTCCTGGATAAAAGGGTATCAATATCTTCAATGTTTTTTTGACTTAAGTCCGCGGCGTTTTCGGGTATGTTTTCAATAAACAGAGGAACTTGAATTTGTTCAACCTTGCCTGTAGAGAGAAAAGACTCTGGATTCATGTTTATGCAGTTAATCTATCAATAACTGTCTTAACAAGTACTCCGTCTGCAGTATCACCAAGCTCCTTCATCATCATGCCCATGAACTGTCCTTTCTTAGTTGGGTCTAGTGGTGATTCTGCGAGCTTAGCAGAAATTTTTGCTTCGATATCAGCTTCTGACATAGCGTTTGGTAGGAATTCTTCGATGATAGCAAGCTCACCACGCTCATCATCTGCGAGTTCAGGGCGGCCACCTGCAATGTATTGGTCAATAGAGTCCTTTCGTTGTTTGGAAAGTCTCTTGATAACTTTCATACAGTCCGCATCAGATAATGGATCTGTTGGTGGGTGACCTTGAGTTACTAATTCATTGGTAAAAGCAGCCATAATCATACGAAGGGTACCGACTCGAACAGAGTCTTTCGCGATCATTGCTGGCTTAAGTGCTGATTTTATTGTTTCTTGCATAGTAGGGATAGTATATAGTGATTAGTGGTTAGTGACTAGTGGGTATGGAAATAAATACAAGAAGTGGGAGCGGCCGAAGGCCGCTCCCACTTCTTTACTACTTACTCTATATAAAAATCGAGCCCCCAATCAGTTAAGATTGAGGGCTGTAGTGGATACCTTCCACGTAAGGGGTCGCAAGTACACGACCAATTGCTGGCTGTCCGCTTCGCTTGAGCACTTTTCTGTGCGGGATGGCTCGACCGTGAAATTATCGCGGGCGACTAACGAGGCGAAGCTGGTGCCGGCCCAGGTGGTTCAGGAAACCGCAGCGGTCAGAGTCAGTGCGGCCAGGACCTCGGTGTTCATTTCATTGGGTTTGAAAACCGACGGGGGCGAATGGCCCGAGGCAATTTTTTTCATGGATTTCTCCTAAATGGTTGAAAGGACTGACAATGCCAATCGGTAACGTAGGAATTTCCTCGACGTATCCCGACTGACCATTCCAGTATAGCATATAGAAAAGTATTGTCAAGTATTTTCGAGACAACAGATAACAGACTGTCAGACATCGGACTTTACTACAAAAATACAAAATAAACTCAGAAAGTGCTTGCATATAAAAATGTACGACGTAAACTTTCCTCTGTTGTCTGTTGTCTGTTGTC